>DATCGT010000050.1:0-3229 GCA_036508775.1 Tepidiformaceae bacterium
AGAGCCGATCGAGAACCGCGGGCAGTTCGGCCAGGGACTGAATCCGGATAGCTCCAGCGGGCAAGGAGTCCGACGACCCGTAGCGGTCGAGCCAGACCGGGACCATGTCCGCTGCGATCGCCCCTTCGATATCGTCGCGGATGCTATCGCCAACGAACGCCACCTGGTCCGCCCGGAGGTTCAGTGAGCGTGTTAGGGAGGCGAAGGCGTGGGGATGGGGCTTAGCAAGCCCGCTCTATCCTCGCGAAGCGCAAGCACCGTTGGGAAATAGTCCGCGAGACCCATCACCCGCAGGCCTTCCGGTGCATACGGGTTGTTCGAAAGTACGGCGAGTTCAAACCGGTCGAACAACGCCGAGATGACGGTGGCCACATCAGCGAACGGAACGGGCGCGAGAACAGAACGGAAGCCTTCGGCGAGGGCCTGCGAATCGCCGCCGAGGCTGCCCATCCCTTCGAACACCCTGTGTACCTCGAAATACAGGCCGCCCGGCGTCCGCGAAGGCAAGAGCTCGTTGGCGAGTGTGAGGAACTGCTCAGCAAATCCACGATGGTTCGCGAGGGGAGGTTCGCTTCCCAGCAGGAGGGCGGCCCGCTCGACCGCAGCCGGCCAATCGGACAGCGTTTCGTCGAAGTCAAAGGCGGCCGCCCGTATCCGTCCCACTGACACTCCCCTTTGAAACCCACTCCGGAGGAGGCAAAAGTCTACCCCACGGAGCCAATCGACAGCGAGACGCATGGTCCGGCAGGATGGGTGGAACGCAGTCGTTCAGGAGCGGTGGAATGGTCGAGCCTAGTTGGGCACCCGGTGACCTCATAGTCGAGCCGGCCTCGTCACATACGGCCATCTGGCTGTAACAGCGGCCGGAACGGAATCCGGCGTGGTGAACGGCCAAACGTATACGAGTACCGATTCGACCTCGACAGACATCACGTTCTCCTGGCACCAATAGGAAGGCCAGGGCCTATTTCTGACAGTAGTCGGTCTCGATTTTCGTCTGCTGCGCAAGGGTGGCTTCCTTGCCCGGGCCCGCGTCTTGCCCGAAGAAATGCCCGAGCAGATCGCCATTGACCAGGGCCTGCGGCACCCTGCAGTCGCCGCCGCTTTGCACTACGCCGCCTTTCGGGTCCACAACCTTGCTCGCGTAGTGACAATTGCCGGCCTCCATCCCGAAGACCGTAACCACATAGGTGTTCGTCCCCCCAAACGGCATTTGGAGTTCGCCCGGGCTGCATTGCAGGAAGCTGCTGGCGAAGCTTGGCGGATCGGTGAAGACGGGCACCGGAGTGGGAGTCGGCGTCGCAAGGACAGGTGATGCAATGGTTGGCACGGGGGTGGCGTTGGCTCCGCCCCCTCCACAAGCCGCACCAACACCAATAGCCGCGACCATTGCGATATTCCACAGGATGCGTTTCATCGGAGGCGCCTCGCTCGAACGGAGTAACAGCACGCGCTGCCTCCGAGCCCCACAGCCAAGCGCGAACTCCACGAAGAAACCGGCCTCGACGCCCCGATGGGCCCGTGCCTCTGGCTCCGCAGCCATACCTGGTACTGGGCCCCAGACGACACGTGGCTGCAATCCGTCGAGCGTTACTTCCTGGTACGAACCGGCACCCTCGAGGTTTCAAAGGATGGTTGGACCGACTACGAACTCCGGCTCATCACCGACCACCGCTGGTGGTCACTCGCGGAGATCGCAGCCTCGGAGAACGTATTCGCGCCCCGCCAGCTCGCGAAGCTGCTCGCGCCAATCCTGTCCGGTGACCTGCCCACGCGACCTTTCGACATCGGGGTATAAGCGCCGCCGCATATGATGAAGGCGGTACCCTCGCCGCCGGACTCGCGATGCTCCCCATTGGAACCCCCGCCCCCGACTTCACCGCCACCCTCGATGACGGCAGCACCTTCCATCTCGCGGACTACCGGAGCGAGAAGAACGTCGTCCTCTACTTCTACCCGCGGGACTTCACCCGCGGCTGCACGAAAGAGGCATGCTCCCTCCGCGATAACTACGCGACCGTCGAACAGCACGGCGCGATCATCGTCGGCGTAAGCAGCGACGGCGTCGACGCCCACCTCTCGTTCCGCGACCACTACCGCCTGCCGTTCCCGCTCATCGCCGACCCCGAGCGCCGCATCATCACCCTTTACGATGCGCGCGGTCTCCTGAAATGGATGACCAACCGTGTGACCTACGTGATCGACCGGGGCGGCATCATTCGCGCGGCTTTCCGCCACGAACTCCTGATCGGCCGCCACACCACGAAAATTCTCGAAGCCCTCGCTGAGATCGAAGGACAGCCTGCCGCAACGTAGGGCTGCCCGCGCGATCGCGTCCCATGAACCGGTTAAAGCCATCCCGGGGGCGCTTCTCTCGTCCGCGCGACGGCTTCAGGCTGGTCTCTTAGCCGCGACATGCTCAGGCCCGTGGATGCGGACCTCCACCGAGAACCCCTCTCCCAGCGCCGCCACGTACCGTCGCAGTGTGTTGAGCGTGTACGAGTCGTATCCCCGCTTCTCAATCCTCGCGACCTGCGCCTGGGAGACGCCGAGTCGCCGGGCTACCTCGGCCTGTGTCAGGTTCGCGCCCTGCCGCGCCTCGACCAGGGCCAGCCACAGTTCCTTCTTCTCGGTCTCTTCTTCGTATGTACGCTCAAACTCGGGGTCAGACATCTGCTTGGCCCAGTAGTCCCGGTAGCGTTTCGCCCCTTCCGCCTGCTCTTCGGTCATGCTATCTATCCTCCGCCGCGTTGGCTGACGCGGAACGCGTGATATCGCCGCCAGGCGGTCTCAAGTTCTCCTCGCGGCGTCCGCGGGGTCTTTTTCGCGAATCCATGGAGGAAGACGATTCGCCTCTCGACGAAGAAGAAGTACACGATGCGGTAGATGTTGGTGCGGCTTTCCTCCCGAAGCTCCCAGAGATCCCCTCCAAGATGCCGGACCAGTGGTTCCCGCGCCTGAACGTTGCGGACGCGCAACTGCTCCATCGACCAGCGGAATCTCGCTCGCGTCCGGTCGTCGAGCGAGTCGAGGAACTCCACGACGGGGCTTTCGCCACGCTCATCGACGAAGAACTCGAGCGTCCACTCCCGCCCGTCTTGCACATACGGATTTTAGTATACCAGCGAGAATCGCGACAACTACCTAACGCTTCCGCGCGATCGCGTCCCGGGCCGCCTGCGCGACGTGCGCCGCATCGAGCCCGAAGTACCCGAGCAACTCGTCCCAC
>DATCGT010000051.1:0-2474 GCA_036508775.1 Tepidiformaceae bacterium
GCATGTCGAGCCCATGTTCCTGGCAGAAAGCGAAGATGCCGGGGAAGCGCACCACAAGGTCGATGCCTTTGATGTTCGTGCAGTCGAGCCAGACGTTGTCGCTGCTGGACTGGTGCATCTCTTTCGCCATCGCACGCGCGACGATGTCGCGGGGCGCGAGGTCGCGGAGGGGATGGTAGCGCGACATAAATGCGTCGCCGGCTGCGTTGCGAAGGACAGCCCCCTCACCGCGAACCGCTTCAGAAATCAGGAACGCAGGCACGCCCGGGAGGCAGAAGGCTGTGGGGTGGAACTGGTAGAACTCCAGGTCCGCAACTTCGGCGCCGGCATCGAAGGCGAGGGCGATGCCATCCCCGGTCGCTACGTCTGGATTCGTCGTGTGCGAGTAGAGATGTCCCGCGCCACCGGTAGCGAGGACCACAGCCGCGGCATCGAAGGCCTGGTGATGGCCGGAGCGCAGGTCGAGTGCTTCCACCCCGGTGACCTGGCCGCGGCTGACGACCAGTCGGGTGACCAGGGTGAAGTCGAGCACGGTAATACCGGGCTGGTTCGTGGCCGTGCTGAGCGCGCGTTCGATTTCGGCGCCTGTGCGGTCGCCGCCCGCGTGGACGATACGTGCGCGACCGTGTGCGGCTTCGCGCCCAAGCGCAAGTTCATTACCCAGGGAGTCGAAAGTGACTCCGTAGGCGACGAGGTCCGCAATTCTGCCCGGCGCCTCTGTGCAGAGGATCCGGGCGGCTTCTTCATCGACCAGGCCAGCCCCGGCTTCGATCGTGTCGGTGAGGTGCTGTTCCGCGGAATCCAGCGGCCCAACCGCGGCGGCGATGCCTCCCTGCGCCCAGCGGGTGTTGCACTCGTCGATGGAGCCCTTGGTCAGAACAAGCACGGGTCCGAGCTGACGCGCTTCGAGCGCGACAAACAGACCCGAGGCTCCACTGCCGATGACAATCGTGCGGTATGCAGGGTGCTGAGGCATGGCTTAGTGTCAGTTGTACACGAAGTCATGCGCGGAAGGAAGCGCGCGCCGGGCTCAGTGCCTCGGCCGGAATTCGAACATCGGCCGGACGTGGTGATGCACATGAACGCTGGAGCGATGCGGAGCATGCAGCGAATGGAGCAGTGCGCGGAGGGTCTGCCCCAGTAGCTGCAGCAGCACATCGAGGCCGGGGCCCTTCCGCGGACGGACAAGCCGGAGGGCGGCGGTCAACGGCGTGTGACGCCGGTGACCCTCTGCCATCCGGTCATAGGCTTCCGCCAGGGTCCGGAGGTTGCGCGCGTTGTCACGGCTCCGCTGAACGATTACGCCTCCGGGAGACGGCGCTGCATCGCGGTCTTCTAGGTGCCGCTGGGATTCCTGCAGGAGCCAGCGGTCGCGCGTGGTGTCGGCGAGCTCGAGACCGGTCGTGTCGATCGCATGGAAGGTGGCACTTTCGGCCTTGATGCGCTCGAACCCTTCCCGGTAGGCGGTCATCATCCGGCCGCCCTTGAGGTGAACGGTGTGCAGCTTGATGCCGCGCGGCACATGCGGGATGGAATACGACTCGCAGTCGGAGATGAGCAGGATCTCCGTGTCGGGGCGCTCAAACACGCGGCTGACGCTGTTGAGGTTGTCGATCTGGCGGATGTCGCCGATCGCGACGCTGACGGCCCCTTTGATGTCCGTCGATCCGTCCGGGGTCACCTGGAGAATCCGCCGGGCGAGTTCGGCGAAGTCCTGCGGATTCCGGCAATCGCTGCGGTAGTGGACCGTGTTCCCGAACGTTCGGAAGTGGATGTCCGCCCGTTCTTCGCTTGCCTTCACCAGGTAGGCCAGCATCAGGGCCTTCGCGAAGATGACCTTGTGGTGCTCCCGCATCGAGTTGGAGATGTCGAGGAGGGCATAGACCTTCTGGCGCTTCTTTCGATTCGGAGATTCCGTAGGGACCTCCTCCTCGATGGTCTCCTCGTACTCCTCGACGACGGGGGTGCGGTTGATGTTGTAGACGCCGTCGATATTGCCGGCGAGCAGCCGGTAGTTGAACAACGACGGGGAGAGCTCGCGGAGCATGCGGTCGGAAGGGCTGATCTGGGGCAGGTCCATGATCGTCCGAAGGGGCTGAACGATGGTGTCGGCGGTTGCGGGGATGACGACCCGGCGACGCACTTCGGTCCGTATCCGCGTCGTTACCGCGGACTGTCCGCGGCGAATCAGGGCCGTGAGGTCGTCAGGGACATCGACCCCCTGCGGGGCCTTCCCATCGAGCAGATTGCGGGCGAGGTTCAGGATCTCCAGCCAGCTCGGAGGCATCTCCGCGACGGTCTCGGCGACGAGGTCCAGGATGCGCCAGGAACGGAGGAGTGCGTCGAGCTCATCCGGCTCGACCGGTGGTTGGATCGCGATTGTTTCAGGCACGTGCGTTCACCTGGGCCTTCTCGTCGTGGGCGTGGTTGAGGATGTCTCCGAGAATCTCCTCGCGGAGTGCGTTGACGCGGGG
>DATCGT010000052.1:0-3072 GCA_036508775.1 Tepidiformaceae bacterium
CCGCCTGCCGCACGGTCATCATGACCGTCGTTGGGACGATCGCAGTAGGCCAGATCGCGTGGGCATGCTCGATCTCGGCATCGCCGCTCCCCGGCTGGAAGAATTGTACTGCGACGGTCATCCTGAAGATCTCGAAACCTATTCAGAGTGGATACGTCTCCGTGTACTTCAACTACCCCGATGACGGGGGATTCTTTCATGGGGAGCTCGCCGTCAATGCCGGGGGAGTGACGCAGACGGTCACGGTCAATCTCGTGAGCGAGTATGTATCGCACTGCCTGACATCGTATGCCACGACAGTGGATGTATACGACGGTCGCCAGAACGCCGTACTGCCGCCGCTGCTCGTGAGCACACCGGTAACCCTGACCGCCACCTGCACGTAGCCGCAATCGCGCCCCGGGGTGGTACGTCCGCGGATGCATGCGGGGCGTCGGTCACCGACGATTCCATCGAGAGAACGGCGATGGTGGCGGGCGTAGGGGTGCCACTCGCAGTCCTGCTCACGGTCGCATTTGAAGCCATTGGGATTCTCTAGGCACCCCGCGCCAACTGCATAACTTGCGCTGCACCAGACGGGCGAAGCTAGGGAGTGGCGGGGGCGGCATGGGCCTATCGCAATCGTCCCAACCCCGCGAGTGGGCTGCTCCGCGCGCGGCAACACGGACAACCCGCGCCGATCATCGCCATCGCGACGAAAGGCCACGCCGTCGAACCCCCACCCGTCCCCGTCGGAGCTCCCATGGCTTCCTGACCACAGCACCACGCGTTCGCCTGGGCCGGTGGGCCGGCACGGAAAGGCACACCCGCCAATCTTCTATGCGATGCAAACTCGCGTCTCGAGTCTGCGGCTGCGCCCGACGGATCACGATTCTGCGGTACGCTCTCGAGCTAACCCGCGCATATCAGACTGATCAGCCGTCGCGCACCGCGTCCCATCGGTCCCAGGCGAACACCTTCTTGTACCATTGTTGCAGGGCCCACATCCGCGCCCCCTTGACGGGTCTCTTCATATCAGAAGATCGGACAAGGAAGCCATGATGACTCGCGTTGGAGGACAAGGCCGATCCCATGCTCGACCGCCACCGGGTGGACGCAACCAGAGGCTGAAGGAAGCGCCCCCAATTCCACAACCAACTTTCCCGCGCGCCGAACGTACGTGCCGTCGTACGTGCAGTCGAGGGCGGTTTTAGACTGCCCTCCAACCTGAATCGTCGGTAGATTACGTGCTGGAGTCCTCGTAGCTCAGGTGGATAGAGCGGCAGATTCCTAAACCGTTGTGCATCCGACGCCGCTGGTAACGTTTTCTCCTCTCATAGAGGCGCCGGCGCGTTGCCCCGGCACAACCACTAGACACCGTTTGGGGACGATTCTGGCCCAGTCGCCCGGCGCGCGCGGGCTCGGCCGTACTGATTCGCGCCCTTGAGGTAGCGCGCGGTCGTGGACGCCTCCCGGTGTCCGAGCCGCTCGCGTATCTCCGCCTCCGACACGCCTTCCTCGACCGCCCATCGCACGGCGCGGGTGTGGCGCAAATCGTGCACCCGCGCTTTCACGTCGGCTTTCTTAACGGCGCGACGCCAGGCGGACTCGAAAGCATTCCGATCGCGGAGTTCCGGCGGCCACACAGAATCCGAGTTCTTGTCTCGCGCACTGAAGGCCCGTTCGAGATGCTCCTTGGCCAGCACGGACAACGGGATCTCCCGCGTCGCCGCGGCGCTCTTCAGGGGGCGGTCCGTTTTCTCGACCAACTTGAGCGCATCGAGGTCCAGGAACACCTCGCTCCATTTCAAAAGCAAGCACTCCTGGACCCGGACCCCCGTCTCCGCCAGCACGGTGAACACCGCCTCCCAGTGCGTCGGACTCAGCTGCTGGAAGAGTTTCGACACCGCTTCGGGCGAGAGTGCCCGCGGCAGTGGTTGGGCCTCTCCCTTGCTCACGCTGATTCGGTGATCGGGCAGGTTGAGGCCAAGGCCATGCGGGGCGCGGACCCAGGTGGCCCACGCGGAGACGATCGCCAAGTGCCGATTCGCCGTCGCGCGAGACCGCTTGCGCCCCTTGAACTCGGTTTGCTCGACGTGTATGCGCCAGTCGAGCAGCATTCGTTTGTTGACTTCCGTGACCGTCGTCAGCGGCCCGCGGCGATCTCCCGTATTTAGCCATTCAATGAAGAGCGCCCAGGCTCGCTTATACGCCGTGATCACGGTGGGGGCATAGGCGCGTTCGCGCACGCTTTCGAGCTTGTGATCGAGGGCGTACACCCATCGAGCTCCGGCCTCGGCGACGGTGATCGTGGCAGGGGTGGCCGCCGGTTTCGCCGGCAGCAGGTCCGCGAGCGACAGCCCGCGGGCGGTGAGGCGTTCCGCCTTGTGCACCGCGATCAGCGGAAGAATCAGCTCCGGGCGCTCGCCAACCGCTTTCAGGAGATCGTCGCGCTGGTAGCGGCGGAGCCAGGTCAGCGCGGCGAAGGCATCGTTTGCCTCCTCCTCATCGCGAAGCGTGAGGGCGAGTTGGAGCGATGACCAGCGGGTGCGCACGCGAAAGGTGCTTCCTCGTTGTTCAACTCCCACGTGGTACCTCCACGAGCCATGCGGCAATGGCGTCAGGTGTGCGATCGGTCGGTGCGAGGTCGCGAACGACAGGGCGGGGCAGCGCAAAGCGACGGGCCAGCGCATCATCGCTCCACCACGTTCGCCGACCCTGCCAGGCGCCCGCACCGGCTGTTCGATAGGCGGCGATGGCACGCGGTTCTGCAATCGCGCCGGTGATACGAAGAAAGAGGTCGCGTGGGCTGATGCGGATGTCTTTGCCGAACTTCTTGTTCGGCAGGGCGTCGTCATCGAGCACCGCTCGTCGCGTGCGGTCCAACAGGAATGCAACATGCTCCGGCCTGAGCCAGGCCGCGCGCTGCCAGAGCCACTGCTCCAGTGTGATCCCCGGCGGGGGCACCTCAAACTCGTCATCGTCGACCGCGATGAACCACCGAGTCCCTCGGCGTACGGCCCCTCCCATGCTCACATCGGCGGCTTGCGTGTACGCTCCGGCCTCGGACACGGTCGGCGCTGCTGGTGCCGG
>DATCGT010000053.1:0-3145 GCA_036508775.1 Tepidiformaceae bacterium
TTGACCGGCGACAGGAAAGAGGAAGACAAGGGTAAAGCCAAGCAGGTCCAGGGCAGCGCCCAGCAGAGCTTGGGCGACATCAAAGACGCCGTCCGGCGGCCCTGAGCCGCTGACAAAGAGCGCATGACGCGCACCCGCTAGTCGACCAAGGTCGCAAAGTCGAGCGAACCCGTTGTCACCGGCAACCCGTGCGCCTCCAGCCAGTCGGTGAATCTCGCGAAGTCGTCGCGATGCTTGCGCCGCGTCACCGGAGCCCAGGTCGACCCGAAGGTCGCGGTGTATTCGGCGATGAGAGGGCGGAGAGGGAGACTCGGGAGACGATCCTGTATCGGAGGCCGCCCGAACACCCTCGGGGCAGGTGGAGTTTCGGGAAGACTCGCGGCGCGTCCACGGGGCGCCGGATGCTTGCGGCGGGCGTCGCGCGCAAGGCAGCCGCGCAGGCGGGCGTTGGGCGCAAGGCAGCCGCGCAGGCGGTGGTCAGGTAGCCGACGCCGGACAGGCGTTGGCCGCTGGCGTCGCCGTTCCGCAAGGTTATCCTGGCGCACATGTGAACCCGCCACTCTCACCCGCCCAAGGGCACGGCAGCCCGCCCCCTATCCCGCGGAGGACGAAATGGCTATCGAGTCTTTGAACCCCGCGACCGGCGAGCGTCTCGCCGCGTACGAGCAGATAGGTCGGGCCGAGCTTGACCGCATCCTCGACGCCGCGGTGAAGGCGCAGCGCATCTGGGCGCGCCTTCCCTTCATCGAGCGCGCAGTCCCTATGAAGCGCGCGGCGGCCCTGCTTCGAGAGCGCGCCGACGAGTTCGCCCGGCTAATGGCGCTGGAGATGGGGAAGCCGTTGAAGGACGGTGTCGCCGAAGTGACGAAGTGCGCCTGGGTCTGCGACTACAACGCCGAAAACGCCGCGTCGCTGCTCTCGCCCAGACAGGAATCCAGCAACGCCACGCGGAGCTACGTGCGCTTCGACCCGCTCGGCGTGGTGCTGGCGGTGATGCCCTGGAACTACCCCTACTGGCAGGTATTCCGCTTCATCGCACCACACCTGATGGCAGGGAACGGTGGGCTCCTCAAGCACGCCTCCAACGTTCCACAGTGCGCTCTGTCCATCGAGAAACTGATGCACGACGCAGGCTTCCCGAAGGACTTGTTCCGCACACTTCTGATCGGCTCGACGCAGGTGCGCTATTTGATAGAGGATCCGCGCATTGCAGCCGTGACCATCACCGGCAGCGAGCCTGCCGGTCGAGCGGTAGCCGAGGCGGCCGGGCGGTCGCTGAAGCCCTCGGTGCTCGAGCTCGGCGGGAGCGACGCCTTCATCGTTCTCGCCGACGCCGACCTCGACGCAGCGGCGCGGACAGGAGCCGTCGCCCGGACCATGAACGCCGGACAGAGCTGCATCTGCGCCAAGCGCTTCATCGTGGAGGCGCCGGTATATGACGCTTTCCTAGAGAAGTTCGGCGCCGCGATGAGGGCCATCCGCGTGGGCGACCCGCTCGCCGCCGGTGTTGACATTGGCCCGCAGGCGCGACTGGAGCTGCGTGACGAGTTGCATGAGACCGTGCAGCGAGCCGTCGCCCAGGGGGCGCGGCCGGTGTTGGGCTGCGAGCTGCCGCCGGGACCGGGCGCCTTCTATCCGGTCTCCATCCTGGCCGACGTCGCGAGGGAGAATGTGGCCGCCCAGGAGGAGCTCTTCGGGCCGGTGGCCGTGGTCATGCCTGCCGACAGCGCCGAAGAGGCGGTGGAGATCGCCAATGACAGCCGTTTCGGGCTGGGCGCCTCGCTCTGGACGCAGGACGAAGCCAAAGCGGATCGGCTCGTACCGCTCATCGAGGCCGGCGCGGTCTTCGTGAATGCGCTCGTCCAGAGCGACCCGCGGCTTCCGTTCGGCGGCGTGAAGGCTTCGGGCTTTGGCCGGGAGTTGGGGTTGGAGGGGATCCGCTCCTTCTGCAACGCGAAGACCGTATGGATCAAGTAGTTGGCGCGTCAGCGCGCCAGGTCGATGGTCTGGGTGGCGGCCTTGGTGTGGGAAGCCGCTCGCAAACGGGTTCTTGGTGCCCACCGTCATCGAGGGGATCAGGGCCGCAAACAGCATCAACAACGACGAGACCTTCGGACGTGTAGCGCCGGTCATTCGCGTGGCACGCGGCAGAAACGTTACGCAGGCCATGGAGAGGACGGCGTCGAACGGGCAGGAGGACACGGTGAAGAGGTACTCGATCTCTGTTATCCCCGGGGATGGGGTAGGCGTCGACGTCATCGCGGAAGGGCTGCGCGTGCTGCGGCGCGCCGGCGAGGTGACCGGCAGTTACGCGATCGAAACGACGGTCTATCCGTGGTCGTGCCAGTGGCATCTCGAGCACGGCGCGATGATGCCGGAGGATGGCCTGGATCGGCTCCGGGACTCCGATTCGATCTACCTGGGCGCCGTGGGCTTCCCGGGCGTCCCGGACCATGTCTCACTCTGGGGCCTCCTCCGAATCGAGTGCAGACGGCGTCGCCTCGGCCCAGCAACGCCACTCCCGCGGAGCCACCGCTTGGACCCTGCGCGGCTTCATCAACGCCTATCAGTGCGTCACGCTCGACCCGCCGTCGCGCTAGTGCGATGGTTCGATCGACAGCGGTCGGCTGGCCCCGAAGGGTTATGCGTCCAGCACTTCGGGGAACCGTCGGGATGAAGCACGGATGGCGATAGTCGTTCTGCAGCTTGATCCGCAGGCTCCGGATGTGGCGATCCACGATGTTGCTCTCCCGCCCTCCTCGGCCCTCATGGGGACGAGCGCTTCGACCTGCCGATCATCGGCGTCTCCCGTTCGGGTGACCGGGAAGTGCCTGCCGGTGACCGCGACGGAGGTCTCCTGTCGCTCTGGACTCAGATCAGCGATGATCGGCGTATGACGCGAGCCCTCGTCATCGGCCGCGTTTCATCCTGCTGACCGCAAGGGGCCTGCAATGAAATGAGATGCTCGACGGGCCCTCTGGCGAGTCGCTCGGTGAGACCGTGACGGTGGGCCCGAAGGTCCGCATTCCGCGACTTTGGGCAGGCGTCAATTCCCGCCGGGACCAGGAGATGGACCATGGCTGAACTCAACACCAAGGATCGGGAGAAGCTCCGCTCCACGCAGTTCGCGTATGTCGACTCGAAG
>DATCGT010000054.1:0-6528 GCA_036508775.1 Tepidiformaceae bacterium
TTCCCGCTCGCGAAGGCGCTCTACATCGACTACGCGACGCCCCGCAACCTCCTCATTCATCGTGATACCCACATGTGGGAGACCAACACCCTCTGGCCCCACAAGAAGGACACGCCGGTCCACTTCGCTGTGTACCGCGACCCTCATGGGACGCCGCGCGGCTACATGGTCTACACCGTCAACGAGGATGAGATCCCCCCGCCCGGGCCAAACCAGGTCATGCGCATCAACGACTTCGTCACCCTCGACATGGACGCCTACCGCGGTCTCTGGGACTACATCCGGAGCCACGACCTCGTAGCGAAGGTCGAGATGCATAACGCCATCCCCGAGGACGACCCCGCCCCCGACCTCCTCCTCGAGCCGCGCATGCTCAACCGCACCACCTCGGACGCCATCTGGATGCGCATCGTCGATATCGAGCGCGCCGTCACCGTTCGCCCCTTGGGCGCACCCGGCGCGCTCACCTTCGCCATCACCAACGACGACATGTGCCCGTGGAACAACGGCACCTACACCCTCGAAACCGACGGCCCCACGTCAGCGCTCCGCCGCACCGGCGACGCTCCGTCGCTCACCATGCCTGAGAGCAGCCTTGCATCGCTGCTCTCAGGCCACCGCTCCGCCACTCACCTCCACCGCGCCGGCCTCCTCGAAGCCGCCGACCCCACCACCCTCCGCCTCGCCGACACCCTCTTTCGCACCGAGCACCGCCCGTTCTGCCCCAACATCTTCTGAAGCTGTCAGCCATGACGCCGCTCGCGAAGCGCTCGTAGCCGTGCGCCACCGGGCGCACCGGGGGGCATTTCAATCGCCCTCGGCAGCCCACCACGTCCCAAACCTCTGATAGCTAAGCTAAGGCTAAGAACTGACAGCTCGGCGGACCTCCGCCAGCCTCCCCATCGACCCCAGCACCAGCCCCTGCTCATCCGTCATGTGCCGCACGATCACGTCCGTGTACCCCATCGCCGCGTACTCCCGGAACTTCGCCGCGACCGTCTCCACGCTCCCGTACGTGCACGCCGACGGGTCGAACCCGCGGTACCCCGCCTTCACAATCGGCTCCACGACCGACGCCGCATGCGCGTCCGACTCCCCCACGAAGATGTCTCTTCGAATCGCAATCACCGGCGCTTCCCTCCCCTCGCCCGCCGGAGCGGGAGAGGGGCCTGGGGTGAGGGCTCGCCCATGCACCGCGCACCGGTCCCGGTAGTAATCGATCCACCGTTTCGCCAGCTCATGGCTCAGTTCCGGCCCGGCCAGCCACGCGTCCCCGAGACGCGCCGCCCGGTCGATCGACGGCTCCGCACTCCCGCCAATCCAGACATCCACCGGCTCCGGCGGCACCGGGTTGATCCGCGCCTCCCGCACCGGGAAGCGCCCATCCTTCGTCACCACCTCGCCCGCCAACAACTTTCGGATGATGTCGAGCCCATCCTCAAACCGCGACGGCCGCAGTTTGATGTTCACGCCCATCCCCGCGTACTGCGGCCGCCCTTCGCCCAGCGCGCACTGCATCACGAACCGCCCCGTCGCGATCGAGGCGAGGGTCCCCACCTGCTCCGCCAGCAAGACCGGATTCCACAACGGCAGGAGGAACAGGCACCCCGCGGGCGCGTCACCCCACTCGGCCAGCAGCCGCCCCATGATCGCCGTGTTCTGGTAGTACGGCCCCGGCATGACATGGTGGTCCCCGACAAACAGCGAATCCAGCCCGGCCTCCCGGGCCGCGACCGTTCGTTCGACCATCCAGCGGGCACCGGCGCGAACGTCGCGCGTGGCATGGAAACTCGTGAGCGAGATACCGATTTTCATGCGAGGCATTCTCGCCGGTGGGTAAGAGGCTGTCGATGAGCGAGCGGGAGCTACTGGTCTTGTGTCACTCCAAACAATCGAAGCTCGGGCGCATTCAGAACGTCATAGCAACCGTTCTTGCGATGTATTTCAAGAATGGCCGCGATCTCGCCCTTCGTCCCATTGAGCACTTCCCGTTCAGCCTGGGCAACTTCCTGAATGCCGACGAGCGAGACATCGAGGATGTGGATGAACTCCCAGAGGCTGGCCGTGAGATGGGCATCGATTCGGTGGCCACATGAGTCAATGACAGCACCGGCGACGTTCAGTTGCGCGACCCCGGTCTCCGGCGAATCCGGCGGGAGGTACAGGTTCCAGTGCGTCAGTCTTGGATGGCAATGGCTGTAATCATTGAATTGGCTGCGAACAATGCGGCGATATTCGGCGAGAGTGAACTCGTCGTGCTCGAACAGCGTGGGCAAGATCGCAACCCAAACCTTCGCAGCATCACTGGCCTTGAGCTGACCACTGTGCCAGCGATCAGCGGCGTCGGCATCCAGCGAGACCGCCGCGAAACAGTCCAGCGCGTCTTCGATTGGCCGAAACATAGCAACTGCCGCCGAGTGATGCCCAGCCGCATTGAGCAGCCCAACGCCATTTAGACAGTGAAGCAGATGAACGGCGAGCAACGACGCAGCCGAGCGTGAGGCAGAGGTCCCGGCCTTCGTGAACGGCGCGCTGCTCACGATCGACTCCAGCGCACGTATCGCCCGTTGAACCGGGCTCGACGGGCCGATCACATTCTCATAAGGGTGCGATAGCCGGGCCGACCGCTCAGTCATGGGGACGATTGTAACGAACCCAGCCGCGCTTTAGCGCTCACGCCCCCGCGAGCGTCAGCCCGTCGAAATACGTCCGGAAGAACCCCCGGTCCCGCGTCAGCAGCCGGTCGCATCGGTCCATCGCGTGCGCCCCAATCAGGAAATCCGCGATCAGGTGCTGCCGCGCCGGGAGGCTCGCATCGCAGGACGGGCAGCGCGCGCCTTCGCCCCGGTTGCTCAGGTACCTCCGCCAAGAAGCGCCGGCCCGGAAGAGGCCGTCCGGCGAGATTGGATCAAGCTCAAGACCCACCGCAGTCAGGAACTTCTCGAGGGCATCGTGCTGGTCGAACGCTCCCGCCAACTCCGCATAGACCACATCGCAGATAACGATCTTGCCTTCGCGCAGGGCCTGGCCAAGCCGTTCCTCGGACTCGCGCGCGTGCTCTGAATCGGCGATCAGCACGTTCGTGTCGACGGCGGTGATCACCGCCCGCGCCACTCTTCAATCAGGTCGTCGGTCCGCTTCCCCGCAAACTCCTTGAGGTATCCCCGGTAGTTCGCAAACGGGTTTTCCGGGCAGACCTTTGTCACCCGGAAGCCGCCACCGTCCTCGTCGAATTCGACCTTGTCGCCCGGTCGCAGCCCCAGACGGTCGCGAACGTCCTTCGGGACAGTCATCTGCCCTTTGCTGGTCATTGTCGTGGTAGCCTTGATTCCCACGATCCATGCCTCCATGCGTAAGGAATTATTCCCCTTACGTTCGATGTAAGGATATCACAAACCCGGAGCCGCCCATGCCCCCGAAGCCGACCTCAGCCGACATCCTCCCGTTCAAGGCCACGGAAACCACGCTGGCCAACGGCCTCCGGGTCATCGTCGTCCCCACCGGCTTCCCCAACCTCGTCTCCCTCCAGATCCCGGTCCAGACCGGCTCCCGCAACGAGGTCGAGCCAGGCAAGTCCGGCTTCGCTCACTTCTTCGAGCACATGATGTTCCGGGGCACAAAGCGCTTCTCCTCCGACCACTACCAGGAGGTCGTTTCGCGCACCGGCGCCCGCCAGAACGCCTACACCACCGACGACTACACCAACTACCACATCACCTTCGCGAGGGAAGACCTCGAGACCATCCTCGAACTCGAAGCCGACCGCTTCATGAACCTCGACTACAGCGAAGAAGGCTTCATGACAGAGGCTCGCGCCGTCCTCGGCGAATACAACAAGAACAGCGCCGACCCCATGACCAAGCTCATCGAGGTCCAGCGCGAAAACGCCTACACGACCCACACCTACCGCCACACCACCATGGGCTTCGTCGCCGACATCGAAGACATGCCGAACCAGTTCGCCTACTCCCGCACCTTCTTCGACCGCTGGTACCGCCCCGAATACACGACCGTCATCGTCGCCGGCGACGTCGAGCCCGACGCCGTCGCGAAGCTGGTCGAAAAGCACTGGGGCGCCTGGCAGCACGGAACGAGCACCCCTGTCGCCATCCCGGTCGAGCCAGCCCACACCGCCCCGGTCGTCGTCCACGTACCCTGGGCCTCCCCGACCCTCCCCTGGGTGACCGTCGGCTTCCACGCCCCCGCCTTCTCCGCGACCGAGAAGGACTACGCCGCCCTCGACACCCTCCTCGACCTCTCCTTCGGCGAGACGTCGGACCTCTACCAGCGCCTCGTCGAACGGGAACAGGTCGTCGACACGCTCTTCCCCTACCTCCCCTCCAGCACCGACCCGGGCCTCGCGACCGTCATGGCCCGCCTCAAGCGCCCCGGGGACTCGGTCATGGTCCGCGACGCCATCTGCGAAACGATCGCGAAGCTCCGCGAAGAGCCCGTCGACACGGAACGCCTGGAGGAGGCGAAGTCCCACGCCCGCTACGCCTTCGCACGCACCCTCGACAACTCCGAGTCAATCGCCTCGACGTTGGCCCGGTTCGTTCGCTTCGAACGCCGTTATGACACGTTGAACGAACTCTTCCGTGTGACCGCCACTCTCACTCCCGACGACCTCCACGCCGCCGCGAAGCGCTACCTGAGCGACGAGAACATGGTCATCGCGACGCTCTCCAGCGAAGAACTCCCGCCCGCCCTCCAGGAGCCACCCACCGTCGTGCCCCCGGTTGCAGCGGAAGCGCCGGAGCCCGTGAAGATCGAGGAACTCATCCAGCCGTCGTCGTCGCCGCTCGTCCGCGTGAAGCTGCTCTTCGGTGCGGGCTCGGCCCATGACCCCGCCGGTAAGGAAGGCCTCGCCTGCCTCGCCGCCGAGATGATCGCTTCCGCCGGCAGCAAGCACATGCCGATCGACGAGATCAACCGCGCCCTCTTCCCCATTGCCGCCAGCTTCACCGTCCAGGTTGACCGCGAGATGACCACCTTCACCGGCGTCGTCCACCGCGACAACGCCGATCGCTTCGCCGACATCGCCCTGCCCCAGCTCGTCGACCCCGGCTTCCGCGAGGACGACTTCAACCGCCTCAAGGCCCAGCAGCTCAACCAGCTCGAACAGGACCTCCGCTCGAACAACGAAGAGGAGCTCGCCAGGGAGCGCCTCCAGACCAACATCTTCGCCCGCGGCCCCTACGACCACACCACCCTCGGGACGGTCCGCGGCATCCGCGCCATCACCCTTGACGACGTGAAGTCGTTTGCCGCCGCCACCTACTCGCAGGCGAACCTCACACTGGGTGCCACCGGCGACCTGCCGCCCGAATTCCTCGACCGACTGCGAAAGGACCTCGCCACCCTTCCAGTCGGAGAAACGCTCCCACGACCAAAGGTGAAGGCCCGCCAGCCGAAGGGGATCGAAGTCGAGATCATCGAGAAGGACACTCGGGCGACCGCCATCTCGCTCGGCCATCCCATCGACGTCCGCCGCGGCCACCCGGACTTCATCTCCCTCTGGCTCGCCCGCGCCTGGTTGGGCGAGCATCGCGCCTCCTTCGGACGCCTCTTCCAGCGCCTCCGCGAAGTCCGCGGCCTCAACTACGGGGACTATGCCTACATCGAGGCCTTCCCGGGCGGCATGTACCAGTTCTTCCCGGACGCCAACATCGCCCGCCAGGCCCAGATCTTCGAGATCTGGATCCGCCCCGTCGCCCCGGAACACGGCGCCTTCGCCCTCAAGGCCGCGCTCTACGAACTCGACCGCCTCATCACCGACGGCCTCACCGCCGAGGAGTTCGAGCGTACCCGCGAGTACCTCCAGAAGAACGTCTTCATCATGACGAAGACTCAGGACCAGCAGCTCGGCTACGCCCTCGACCGCCGCTGGTACGGCATCCCCGAGTTCACGAGCTACACCCGCGAAGGACTTGCGGCACTAACCGTCGACGCCGTGAACGCGGCGATCCGCCGCCACCTCTCGGCGACGAACCTGAACGTGGTCATCATCACCAAGGACGGCGAGAAGCTCCGCGCCGACCTCCTCGCCGACCACCGCTCCCGCGTCCACTACGACGCCGCAAAGCCTGAAGACCTGCTCGCCGAAGACGAGGTGATCGGCTCACGCAAGCTCCACCTCTGGCCCGAATCCGTCCGCGTCACCCAGGTCCACGAGGTCTTCGCGAGGTAGGCATCCCCGCCGGGTCGTACCCGTGCGCGACCGGGTCGTAGCCGCCGGCCACCGGGCCGGCTGGAGGGGCCCACCGGATGACCGCGCCAGCCACGCCGATCCCTCTTACCCGTCGAGCTGCGCCGCCAGCTCCTCCGCCGTCTTCGCGGGCAACTGGCACGTCATGTTCTCGCAGTAGTACGCCAGCGCCCCGTACCCCGCATCCCGCCCCTCGAGTAACGGCAGTCCCTGCCCCGCATCCGCGGGAGCAATCGCCAGCCACGGCAGATACCGGGTCGCGACCTCCCGCTCGAACGGCTCACGCGCCGAGGGTGCACCGACAATCGCCAGCTCGCGGT
>DATCGT010000055.1:0-22878 GCA_036508775.1 Tepidiformaceae bacterium
CGCTCCCACCTTCACGGCAGGGACTCCCGCTGTGGCGTAGAAGCTCACGATGGCTCCGCCTTGGAGCAGGCTTGAAACGTATACCGCACCCTCCGGTACCCGGTCAGTCACCGTGGCTTTGGCACGGATCGAATGGGTACCGTCGCTAATCTCGATCTCGGTCTCGTTCTTGATTCCGAGTCGTTCCGTGTCCTGCTCCGAGACCTGGATGTGGTCGTAGCGGTGGAGCTTTTCAGCCTCGGGGCTCCGGACCGCGGCCGCATCGGCTGAGGTGTACAGGTCGCGGCCGGTGATGACACGGATTCCGCTGGCAGCGGTTGCGGCCGGGACGGGGACGATCGTGCCTTTCCCGGTTGGAGCGACTGAGAGCCGAACGCCTTCGCCCACGATGAGGTCGTAGGCGGGCTGGTAGGCCGGGTTGGCTTTCGCGATTTCGCCCAGCGCCTGGTCGGCGTTGCGTGGGACGGTCAATCCGAGCTGGTCGGCGAGAGCGACCAGCGCATCAATCGCGATGACCGCTTCGCCTTCGGGCCGGATGGCGCGCGAAAGGCGTTGGACCCTGAAGTCGGCCTGGGTATAGGTCCCGGCGGTCGCGTACACGCCACCGTCGGCGATGACCACTGTGGCCCGCCGTGCTGTCTCATGGAGGACGTTGTCGATGACGATGACCGTCTCGATGCCTGCGAGTGCCTCAGCGGCGCCCGGCAGGCGCAGCGTTGGGTCATCCCGGACGACGAGCAGGCCGGCCAGACCGGCCAGCGGGTTGTCTCCACCTTCGGCGGCCACACCCATGTCGAGCAGGCCGTTGATGTTCACTTCCGGGGGCAGGATCACCAGGTGGTCGGAGGCGTCGTTGCCGAAGAGAGCAACCGCGATATTCGCGGCGCCACCAGCGATGGCGGCGCCCTGCGAGGCGCTCACGGGGTTCGGTGCGCAGATCACGAGCGTTTCGTCGCGCGGCGCATCCTTCAGGAGCTTCGCCGCCGCGACGAGGGTGGGGTCGCTGTTGTTGCCCGAAATTGCGTCGGCGAGAGCGGCTGCCATCTGGCCTTCTTCGCCAGCGGCCGGCTGCAGCCATGCGGCTGCAAAGTCGACGAGTTCGCTGCGCAGGGCACCGATGACGATCACCTGCGCACCCTGCCGAACAGCAGCATCCTTGATGCGGACGCTGGCGACGTTGTGGCTCTCTTCGAGGTCGTCAGCGACGACGACGATCGCTTTCGCCGTCGGGATGCGGGTCATGTCGGTCGACATGCGCCAGCCGCCCAGGCGGGCTTCGAGTGCGCTCCGGGTCGCCCGCATGACTGGTCCGCGCGTGCTATCGGCGTTCACGGCGAAGGCTTCTTTCGCAATCCGGGCGGCGATCCACGCTTCTTCGTTCGTGACCGCGCCACCGAGCAGCACGCCGACCTTGCCCTTCAGCGATGCAGCCTTGAGGGCTGCGGCGGCTTCCGCGACGGCGTCGGCGAAGCGGGCCGGGGCCTGGATCTGGCCGCGGCGAACGAGATGCTTGCTGAGGCGGTCGCGCGCGTTCAAGGAGTCGTAGTGGTAGCGCCCACGGACGCAAATCTGGTCGCCGTTGAGCGGGTTGCCCGCCCCGGGGCGAACGATTACTGCCCGTCCGTCCACGGATCCGATCGAGAGGCTACAGCCGACCGAGCAGGAGTCACAGGTCGTCGACGTCCATGTGTCCGGCTTGGCCACCCACTTGTTGGGGTGTTCGAGGAGTGCTGCGGTCGGGCAGACGTCGATGCAGGCGCCGCTGAAGTCGCAGTTGCTGTCGTGGATTGACCCGCCGGCGCCGAAGGCGATGTGGGCGTCGAAGCCCTTGCCGCTTAGCGTGATGGCGCCGGTGTGGCGCTTCTCTTCGCAGGCACGCTGGCAGCGCGTGCAAATGATGCACATCTGGGGGTCGAATTCCATGAACGGGTTCGCGCGGTCGGCGGGCATCTGCGGGGACTGGTACCAGGAGCGCTCTTCGCCGAGCCATGGCTCGTACCCGGACTGCCCCGTCATCTCGCAGGTGGCCTGGAGTTCGCAGCGGTAATTCTTTGCGCAGGTGAGGCAGCGGTGCGTGACGATGTCGTCGCGGAGGCAGATATCGCCGGGGTGGCAATGCTCGCGGCGGTGGCAGGTCAGGCAGCGCTCGCTGTGGTTCGCGAGGATGATCGAGACTACGGCCCGGCGCGCTTCTTTAATCTCGTCCGTATCCGTGGCGACGACCATTCCGTCCTGGACGACGGCGGTGCAGCTCAACTGAAGGCCTGGAGGGCCCTGGATGTCGACGAGGCACGAGCGGCAGCCGGCGTACGGCTTCAGCCCGTCGAGGTAACAGAGATTCGAGACGTATACGCCGTTCGCCTTGAGGACCTCGACCAGCGGTGCCCCCGCGGGCGCTTCGATGGTCTGTCCATTAACAGTGAGTGAAGCCATGTGGTTCCTACAGGCGGTGGAAGTCGGCGTCTGCCGCTGGGGCCGTCTTGCCGTTGGGATAGGTATTGTCGTGACTGGCCAGGAAAGTCTGCGCCATCCGCGTCAGCGCATGCTTGTCCCGGTACATCTCGTCGAAGTGGTAAACCGCATCGTCGCAGGGGCCACCCGGCTGGATAGCCTCGTAGGGGCAGGCTTCAGTGCAAAGCCCGCAGTACATGCAGATGCGAAAGTCGATTTCGTAGCGATCAATGTTTCGGCGGCCTTCAGCATCTTGGCTCGTAGCGACGAGGATGCAGCCGTCGGGGCAGGCCTGGGCGCACGTGCTGCATCCCGTGCAGCGTTCTTCGAACCAGAGCAGGTTCGTGCGTGCGTAGACCGGGATGTTTCGCGTTTCTTCGGGGTACTGAATGGTTACCGGAGCACGGAACATGGACTTGAGGGTGAGGCTCATCCCTTTTGCCATGCCTTTGCCGTATGCCATCGATCCTCCAGCACACGAGCACCTGCGTTCCAGGGGCCAGCGGCGTCCCGATCCTAGCAAAAGGGGTTTGTGAGTACAAACACAAACGGCGGGGAACCTGCCGGGGCGTCCGTTTCACCGGCCCGTCGCGAGTTCGACCTCTTCCTCGACCGCCACGGGGGCACACCGCGACTCATCAACGAAGAGCGCGCAGGTGACCAGCGAGAGCAGTCGAGGTCGAAACTCGCAGACATACCAGGCCAGGCATCAGGCTGCGACGATATAGGATTGTGGCTGCTTGCAACGTAGCCGGGTTGCATTACGCTACGGCCAGTTTATGGGAGAGGGACATCCATGACGTCGGAACAGCCGATCACCAAGGCGGAACTGCTCGCCGGTCTGCGCTCAAGTGCCGCGGAGGTAGTGGCCACAATGCGCGTTCTGCGCCCGGAGACCTTTGATCAGGGACGCTATGAGAGCGGCTGGAACGGCCGCCAGATTCTGGCCCACATCGCCTCGATTGAGTGGTCCTACCCGCGCCTGCTGCAACCGCCCGCGCCTGCGCCAGCCCCTTCAACCAGTACGGCGGCTCCGGCCGCCAGGCCCGCTGGGGGCGGTGGTGTCGATGCGTACAACGCCAGACAGGTTGAGCAGCGCGCGAGCGCGACGATCGAAGAACTGATCGAAGAGTTCGAGCGCAACCGGGCAAAGACTATCGAAGCCGTGGAGGCTACCGATGAGTCGCTGTTCACGCAGCCTGCCCGGACAGCGGGTGGGGCCAGCGGCCAGCTCGGGCGCGTCTTCTACAACGTCGCCGTAACTCACGTACAGCAGCACACACGGGACATAGCCGGAGGCTAGGACCTTAACCTCGCCGGATCCAGACCCGCCGGATAGTCAGCGTCTCACTTACGGTGTCGGCGTCCCGCATGGGTGGAGTGGCCCGGCTGACGCCGGTGCGTGAGTTTCTTGAGCGTTTCGGGCGCGTCGCGATGGCCGAGACCAGGGAGTGAGCGGCCTGGTTCGCGAGCATCCTGCCGGCCACGCTGACGCCAATCTGCAGGGCCGTGCCAATCGCCAGCGCGGTGGCTGCTTTCTTCATCGGTGCCGGCAGGGAACCCCGGACGGGGACGATTGCCGCTGTCGAGGGATGGGCTTCCGCGGGTGTTATCGGGCGCAGCGCAGCCACGAACATTCCGCATTTGCGGCAGTAGTTGTCATCGAGCGTGTAGGTTGCAGAGCAATCGGGGCAGGCCTGCGGGTCATCCATGGTGGTCATTTAACCACAACTCCCGGTCGCCGCGTGCATGTTCAGCGGTATCCGAGCGCTGCTTCGACGTCGCGGGTCAGATCGACCGGCGAGGTTGGAGGCACCGCGAGCGCTTCCTCGGCCACCGCACGCAGGGTCTCGACGAGGAACGGGCGCTCCCGCTCGACGCCGCGCTCACGGATGTCCTGGTAGAGCGGAGTCTCCTGGATCTCGGCGACCGTCTCGTCACCGGTGGTTACACCCGCGAACGAGCGCCAGAGGTCACCGTTGCGATCATCCCGGATCGCGTAGCGGCAATAGCTGACGGCCGCGCCCCGGTCCACGTCGCCGGTGACGACGTTCATCATGCAGCCCGACTCATCGGCGCGCGTGCGCATCAGTTCGGCGATGACTTCCTGGTACGTGCCGACGGGGCCATCGGGCAGCGCGGGGTGGTCGTTGATGAAGCGGAAGCGCGAGTACAGCGGCTCGGTCGCGATCAGCATGTAGCCGAACATCACGCCGATCTCGAACTCATGTCGGCCCAGCAGGTCGGCGACCTCGCGGTCGTAGTCGAGTCGCCACGGTTGCAGGGGCTCGCCTGGCTTTGAGATCTTCCCGCCCCGTTCTCTGCGGAAGGCGATCGATGACAGCGTTTCGACCGGGATATCGGCCTGTTCGGCCATGGCGATGAGCCGGTCGGTTGGGGCAGCTTCGCCGCGGGTGCGGTTCAGGAGGACGACGACGATCTCGACAGGCAGGCCACGACGGATCGCTTTCAGGGTGTATTCCAGGGCGCCGTACGACCCGGGGCCGCGGCCGGTCGTCAGCCAGGCGATGCGCAGTGGGGCCATCAGTCGGCCTCTTCCTCGGCGGAAGCTTCGACTTCGCTGAGGCGCGATTCATCCTCATCGAGGCGGCTGTGGATCGTCCGAACGCGGAGTTCGGCTTTCTCGAGAATGGCGCGGAGCCGGTCGACCAGGTCGGCGCCCTCTTCGTAGAGCTTGATCGATTCTTCGAGGCCGAGGTTGCCCTGTTCCAGGCGTCGAGCCTTCTCTTCCAGGGCCGTGAACAGCTCGTCAAAGGTAGGTTCGGCCATTCTCAGCTCACCTCGGTCCAGAACGAGCCGTCCGCGACCGAAACGGTCAGCCGGTCTCCTGGCTTCACTTTCTTCACGCTGTTCACGACCCGTTTCTTCTCGGTCTTCTCGACGATGGCAAACCCTCGTCGGAGCGTTGCGACGGGGTTGAGCGCGGCCATGCTCGCGGAGGTCACTTCGATGCGGTTGCGATCCGCCCCACAGGTGCGGTCCATCGCGTTCTCCATTTGGTGCAGCAGTGCGGTTACATCTCTCGCGAGCACCGGGGCGTTCGGCGCCGCGTGGCGCATGCGGACCAGCTCGGCCTCGACGTTCGAAGCGGCCTCGCTTCGCGCCGCCCGTGTCGCCGAGGCCATCTGGCGGTCGAGGACGAGGAGTGCCCGATAGAGCTCGTGGACGTCGGGCGTCGCGCGCATGGCGGCAGCGCTCGGGGTGGGGGCTCTCAGGTCGGCGACAAGGTCCGCGAGGGTTTCGTCTGTTTCGTGACCCACTCCCGAGATGACGGGCACCGGGAATCCGAAGATGGCGCGCACGACACGTTCTTCGTTGAAGGCCCAGAGGTCCTCGATGCTGCCGCCGCCTCGAGCGACGATCGCCAGGTCCAGGCCCGGCTCGGCGGCAAGGGAGCGCAGCGCGCCCACGACCTGGCCGGCGGCCTGGTCGCCCTGGACCAGTGCTGGTGCCAGCACGACTTCCGCGAGGGGCCAG
The DNA here is from genome assembly GCA_036508775.1 of Tepidiformaceae bacterium. GTDB lineage: Bacteria > Chloroflexota > Dehalococcoidia > Tepidiformales > Tepidiformaceae > JBGPOS01. Next base: position 5,950 of record DATCGT010000055.1, read on the forward strand.
CGGCGCGCGAGCACATTGCGGATGTCCTGGAGCGCCGCACCCGTGGGTGAGGTCACGACGCCGATGCGCCCGGGGAAGCGAGGCAGGGCCCGTTTCCGAGCGGGGTCGAACAGACCCTCGGCTCCCAGGCGGGCCTTTAGCTCCTCCAGGCGGGCGTTGAGCAGGCCCACGCCTTCGGGGCGGATGAAGTCGCACACGAACTGCAACTCGCCGCGCTGCGTGTAGATCGAGACATAACCATGAGCAAACACGCGCTCGCCGTCGTGGAGCTGGAGGCCCGGCAGCTTGCTCGCGAAGAGCACCGAACGGAGGACGCTTCCCGGGTCTTTGAGGGAGAAATACCGGTGCCCGGCCTGTGAACGCGTGTAGTTCGAGACTTCGCCCACGATCCAGAGGTCCGTGAGGATCTCGTTGTTCTCCAGGACCTCACGGACAAAGCTCACTACCGCCGAGACGGGGAGCGCCTGCGGCATCTACCCCACCCGCTCGATGTAGGTCCCGGAGTCGGTGTTCACCTTGATCTTCGCGCCCGCTTCGATGAAGAGGGGCACGTTGATGACGAGCCCGGTTTCCATGGTTGCGGGTTTGCTGCCGCCTGTAGCGGTATCCCCCTTGAAGCCAGGGTCCGTCTCAACGACGACCAATTCAACGGACGCGGGGAGTTCGACACCGATGACTTCCTCACCGTAGAGGACGAGTTCACAGGTGTCGTTTTCCTTGAGGTACTTGCCCGCGTCGCCGACCTTGTCCGCCGTCACCGGGATCTGCTCGAAGTTCTCGTTGTTCATGAAGTAGTGGAACTGGTCATCTTTGTAGAGGTACTGCATCTCGCGGCGTTCGACGCGCGCACGCGTGAACTTCGTGCCGGCCTGGAATGTCTGCTCGATGGTGGATCCGGTTCGCACGTCGCGAAGCTTAATGCGGACCTGTGCTGAGCCGCGGCCGGTCTTGATGTGGGAATAGTCCATGATCAGATAGAGCTTGCCATCGAGCTCGATGGAGGCGCCCTTCTTCAGTTCACCGGTTGAAATCAAGTTCAGTCTCCTGCTGGGACGATTTTATTCGCATGGCTGAGCACGCGCGCATGTCCGTTTTCGAGCACCACGACATCTTCGATCCGGACACCGCCCCAGCCGGAGATGTAGATGCCGGGCTCAATCGTAAAGACCATGCCCTCGTCGAGGGTATCTTCCGAGGTCGGCCCAAGATAGGGGGCTTCATGCACTTCGAGACCGACGCCGTGGCCGAGCCCATGGCCGAAGTGGTCTCCGTACCCGTGTGCGGCGATGACAGCGGCGGCGAGCTGGTGGGCGACGGAGCCTGGCATGCCGGCCTCCACGCCCTCGATGGCGGCGCGCTGCGCCTCGAAGACGATTTCGTAGATCTCGCGGAACTTCGCATCGGCGGCGCCGATCGTGACAGTACGAGTCAGGTCACTGCAGTAGCCCCGGTACTGTGCGCCCATGTCGATAACCAGCGGTGCGCCCGCGGCCACCGGTTCATCGCGGGGAGTGGCGTGGGGCAAAGCCGCCCATGGGCCGCCGGCCACGATGGTCGAGAAGGACAGCCCCTCCGCACCTTGTTGGCGGACGGCGCGCTCGATGTCGTCCGCAATCTCCGACTCCGTTTGGCCGGCCCGGAGGTGCGCCTCGACTGAGTTGAAGGCTAGGTCTCCCGCGGAAATCGCTCCCTCCAGGAGCGCCAGTTCCTCGGCATCCTTGTGCTTCCTTAGGCTCTCAACGATCGGTGGGGCTGGGACGAGCTCTGGACGAGCTTCGGCTGGTATCGACCCGGTGGTGACACTCAGCTCCACGAACGCGCCGTAGGACAGGTCCGCGCGGGAGAGGCCAAGCTTCTTGCCGAACAGTCCCGCTTCGGCGACCAGTCTCGGCAGCCACTCGGACCTGCGCCCGGCCGTGGGGAAGACCGTGAACCCGCGGGCGGAGCATTCGCGCTCGGCCTGCTCCGTGTAGCGCGAATCGACGGCAATCAATGCCTTGCGGTCGGTCAGAAGAACGAGGCCTGCGGAGCCAGTGAACCCGGAAACGTACTGGCGGTTCTGCGAGTGCTTCCCGAAGACGTCGTCAACCGGAGACGAGATGAGGAGCCCGTCGAGACCGGCCTCGCTGAGAGCGGTGCGAATACGAACCAGTCGGTCGGACATGGGGTAGGGCTCCATGTGGTGGTTCGGGGAATCAGGCCTTCGCGGCTGCCTCGAGGTGGTCGAGGAGGAGGTTGACTGCGGCAGTGTAGCCCGCCCGCCCGAGGCCGGTCACCTGCCCGAGGCACACCGGCGCGATCAGCGATATGCGGCGGAACTCATCGCGCGCGTGGGTATTGGAGATGTGTACCTCGACCGCCGGGATCTGGATCGCCTCGATCGCGTCGCGGAGGGCCACGGAGGTATGCGTGTGGCCGCCGGCGTTGATGACCACCCCGTCGGCCAGCTTGCGCTGTTCGTGGAGGAAGTCGATGAGCGCGCCCTCGTGGTTGCTCTGGAAGCAGAGAACCGAGGCTCCACGTGCATTGGCGGCGGCAGCGACGTCGGCTTCGATGTCGAGGAGCGTGGTTGTCCCGTAGACGGCCGGGTTTCGTTCGCCGAGCAGGTTCAGGTTGGGGCCATTGACGAGGAGGATGGTTGTCACGAGTTGGCTGCCTTTCGCCGCCGGCGAGGTGCTTCGAGTGCCTGTTCGGCGACCCTTTCCCAGGCTTTGGCGCTGACCTCCGCCTGTCGCGCCTGGCTCACGTGCGTGTAGATCTGGGTCGTGTTCGCCGAGCTATGCCCGAGGAGATCTTGCACGATCCTGATGTCCGCACCACCGTCGAGCAGGTGGGTCGCGAATGAGTGGCGGAGCAGGTGGGGGTGGACGTCCTGGGAAATGCCTGCCTTGAGGGCATGGCGCTTGATGATGGTCTGGACGGAGCGGGCCGTCAGCCTCCCGCCGAAGCGATTGAGAAACAGCGCCGAGTTCGGCTCGTGCGCCAATTTGGGACGTCCGTCCTTGAGATAGGCATCGACGGCGTCGGCGGCCGGGTTCCCGAAGACGGCCAGCCTTTCCTTCGAGCCCTTGCCTAGCACCACGACCACCGCTTCCTCAAGGTCGAGCTGGCCGACGTCGAGTGACTCCAGTTCGGAGATGCGCAGCCCTGCACCGTAGAGCAACTCAAGCATCGCCCGGTCGCGGAGTCCCTGTGGCGTTGAGCTGTCGGGAGCGACGAGGAGTGCATTGAGCGTCTGCGGGTCGAGGACGTGTGGCAAGCGCTTCGGGCGCTTCGGGAGGGCGACGCCGTACAGCAGGTCCTTATCGGTCGCGCCTTCCCGGAGCAGGTACTTGTAGAAGCCGTGCACGGTACTGGTGCGTCGGGTCACCGAGGCCGCGACCATGTTTCGTTCGCGCAGGGTCCCCAGGTATGCCCGGAAGACCTGGCGGTTGATGGAAAGGGGCTCAAGATGACGTTCGCGGCAGTCTGCCAGGAAGTGGCCGATGTCATTGTGGTAGTTGCGGATGGTGTAGGGGGAGCGATTACCGATGCCCGCGAGTTCACGCAGGTAGGCGTCAAGGAACGCCTCTGCTGTCTTGTGCGCGGGGCGACTCGCCATAACAGAAGGATAGGATTAAGACCGCGGTAATGACAGTGGGCTGCTAGTAACAGTGGGCTGCTAGTAACAGATTTCACAAATATGAGCCATTAGCTTTTCCCATCGATCCCTGGAAAGTCCTATAATCGCCGCGCCAGCACCCGCTCGTGCGAAGTGCAGATATTGGCAATGAGGGACGCAGAGATGGCACAGCGAACGTGCATCGTTACCGGCAAGACGTTCGACGACGAGGCGTCGGGCTACAAGTGGACCTACGAAGGCAAGTGGTACTACTTCGCCGACATGGCCGCCCGCAACAGGTTCATGGGGAACCCGAAGCAGTTCCTCGAAGGGGCCGCGAAGGTCTCCTAACCGCTACTTTGGCTGGCGTGCCCGGGCATTTGCCCGGCGCGTCGCGAATGCAGCCTTACCCCGCGCGCTCCGCTCCCGCAGTTTGGCATTGGCCGCTTCGCGGGTTGCGGTGTCGCGTGCGGGAGTGAGCTTCCCTGCATCGAGGCTGTTCGTCGTGTAGCTGCAGTCCGGGTAATTCCAACAGGCGTAGAAGATGCCTCGCCGGGTCCGCTTTTCGACCAGCTGTCCGTTCTCCGGCTCCTCAGGGCACGGCACGCCGACCGGGACGCCCGAGCGGAAGTCGCATTTCTTTGAATCGCGGTTGGTGCAATCCAGGTAGGGGCCGAACGGGCCCGTCTTCTGGACAGTCGCGCCGCCGCACTTCGGGCAGGAATAGCTGCTCTCAACCGGCTGTGCGATGGGAACCGGGTTGCCGTCCTTGTCGAGCGGCATCGCGTTCTTACATTCGGGGAAACGCGGGCAGGCCAGGAATTTCCCGTTCTTGCCCCACTTGATCACCATGTTCGCCAGGCCACAGACGTTGCAGAGGATGTCGGTCTCCGTCTGCTCCTTCTTGGCGTCGCCCTTGGCCTTCTCGTAGTCGGGCTCGAACGCTTCCCAAAAACTCTTCACGACCCCGAGGTAGTCGCGCCGGCCCTCAGCGATTTCGTCGAGTTCCTCTTCCATCTCCCCGGTGAACCCGGGACTCACGTATTTGTCCAGGTGCTCCACGAGCATGTCATTGACCAGGAACCCGAGTTCCATCGGGACCAGGGCGCGGCCGTCCTTGCGGACGTAGTCGCGCTTCTGGACGGTCTGGACGATCGATGCATAAGTGCTCGGCCGGCCGATCCCCTTCTCTTCGAGCGCCTTCACCAGAGAGGCCTCGGTGTAACGGGGAGGGGGCTCGGTGAAGTGCTGCTTGCCCTCGACGTTCCGTCGATCCAGCGCATCGCCCGTTTGCAGTTCGGGGAGTGAGGCTTCCGCGTCTTCGTCCGCGTCCGAGGTCCGCTCGTTGGCATCCGTGCCGTAGACGGCCAGGTGGCCGGGGAAGACGAGGTGCTGGGCGCTGGCGCGGAAGGTGCCGTGGACGCGAGCGCCTTCTTTCGCTTCGATCTCGGCGGCAACCGTCGTGAAGCGCGCGTCGGACATCTGGCTGGCGGCGAAGCGCTGCCAGATGAGCGTGTAGGCGCGGAGCTGATCGCGGTCGAGCACGGCGCGCAGGCTTTCCGGGGATCGCGCCAGGCTCGTGGGGCGGATGGCCTCATGGGCTTCCTGGGCACCCTTCGTCTGCGCCCGGTAGACACGTTCCCGGGCGGGGACGTATTCGGCCCCCCAGCGCCCGGTGATGTAGCGCCGTGCCTCTCCCCGTGCAACGGGAGAGATCGAGAGAGAGTCGGTTCGCATGTAGGTGATGAGGCCCACAGGACCTTCGCCCGGGAGGGAGACTCCTTCGTAGAGCTGTTGGGCCAGCGTCATGGCCCGGCTGGCACCCATGCCGAGGCGGTTGTTCGCTGCCTGCTGGAAGGTGCTCGTCGTAAACGGGGGGACCGGTGATTTGGAACGCTCGCCGCGCTTGACGTCGCTCACGCCGAACGCGGAGCGGTTGAACGCCGAGATTAGCTCGTTGGCGTTTTCGGCGGAGGCGATGGTTGGGCGCCCGCGCTGCCCGGGAACCCGGGCGAGGTCGGCGGTGAACTGCCCCGCTCCCTTCGCGAGGAGTGCATGGATGGTCCAGTACTCCTGCGGCTGGAAGCCCTGCACTTCGCGTTCGCGTTCGACGATAAGGCGAAGTGCCACGCTCTGTACCCGGCCCGCGCTGGCGCTCTTGCTGACCTTCCCCTGGACGAACCACGTCAGTGGAAATCCGATCAGTCGATCGAGAACCCGGCGCGTTTGCTGGGCATCGACCAGGTGCATGTCGATCTTCCCGGGGTGGCGGAAGGCCTCTTCGATCGCCGGCTTGGTGATCTCGTGGAAGACGACCCGCTGAGCGCGCTCTTCGGAAATCCCGGCAGACTCGCAAATGTGCCAGGAGATCGCTTCGCCCTCGCGGTCGGGGTCGGTGGAGAGGAAGACGTTGTCGGCGTGCTTCGCCGCTTCTGCGATGTCGTCGATGATGCTGGTCTTGTCGACGCCGCGCTTCTTGTCCTTCACGACAACGTATTTCGGTCGGAAGTTCGTAAAGTCCTCGACGCCGTAGCCGTAGGCTGGCAGGTCGCGGACGTGTCCGACCGAAGCGATGACGCGGTACTGGTCGCCAAGGATGTTCTCGACCGTGCGCGCCTTCGCGGGGGATTCGACGATCACGAGGTTCGGGGCCCGGCGCCGGTCCGCTGATGTCGCTCCGTTGGAACTGGCGCGGGGGGCTCGCGTGGCGGGACTGCGGCGGGGCGTCGTCGACGCTCGTCGGGGTGTGCGGGGCTTTGTTGTGGCTGTTGCCAAAGTTGTCGTGTCTCCAGAAAGAGCCCGTTGCCGAGTCGGTCCCGGGCTGTCAACGTCCTACCGTGACTGACGGTCTACCGAAAGGTCAAGTCCTGAGGTATTGCATCGGCCCTGCCTGCCGAACAAGTCCTTTCAGTTCCAACAGCTGCAGGGTGCTGCTGACGACTGCGATCGGGAGTGCGGAGCGGCGGGCGATTTCGTCGATGTGCAGCGGCTCCGAGCCCAGCCAGTGGAGCAGCTTCCCCTCATCCGGGTAGTGGAAGGCGGCGTCGCCGGTGTCGCGGGCAAGGCGAGGGACGCGGGTGCTTTCAACGCAATCTGGCTCCCGGACCTGGCCAGGTTCAGCTCTTCCAGCAATTGCGTGGGCGTCGCGACGAGCTTCGCGGTGTTCTCGCGGATGAGCTGGTTGGTGCCTTCGCTCTGCCGTGAGAACACGCTGCCGGGAACCGCGAACACGTCCCGCGCCTGCTCGAAGGCCCAGTTCGCCGTGTGCAGCGCGCCGCTGCCGTCCCCCGCTTCGACGACCAGTGTGGCTTTCGCAAGTCCCGAGAGGATTCGATTGCGGCGTGGGAAGTAGTCGGGCCGCGCTGGGATGCCGACGGGGTATTCGCTGACCAGGCAGCCATGTTCCATGATTCGGTCCGCCAGCCCGGCGTTTTCGCGCGGGTAGACCTGGTCGATTCCGCCGGCGAGGACGGCGACGGTCGGCGCTCCCTTTTCGAGAGCGATGCGGTGGGCGATCGCGTCCACGCCCCGGGCCAGGCCGCTGATAATCGCTACGCCCGCTCCCGCGAGCGCCTCGCAGAAATGTTCGGCCACCTGGCGCCCGTACGGGGTGACCCGCCGGGTGCCGACCACGGCCACGGCCAGGTCGAACGCGGGCCCTTCCGCCCCCCGGATGAAGAGCACGGGCGGACTCTGGGGAATCTCGCGGAGAATCGAGGGGAAGGCGGGGTCCAGCCAGGTGATCGCCCTTGCGAAGCAATCCTCGAGTCGCGCCAGTTCACGATCGCCATCAAACGATGCCCGGGCCTTCTCGACTGCCCGCACGTACTGGCGGTCGAGACCGGCGGCACTCAGCCCCGCCGGCGAAGCGGACCAGGCAGTCCCAATGTCCCCAAAATGTGCCAGCAGCAGGGAGAAATTCGTGCTTCCCCGTACTGCCCGGCGCAGGGCCAGCCAGTACGGGAGGTCAGGATGCATGCCGCTCACGCCGCTCATGACGGCGAAACTGTACCAGCGCCGTGACTGCGGGGGAACCCGGCGACCTACGAAGCGGGTTCCGGTTCGCTTTCGGGACTTTCGCTGACGCGGGCGACACGAACCCGCCGGATTCTCCTCCCGGCCATGCTCAAGACGCTGATCTGGAGCCCGTCGATCTTCACTTCGTCGCCGACTGACGGCAGCCTCCCGAGACTCTCGATAACGAACCCCCCGATGGTGTCGAAATCGTCGGACTCGACGGAGACCTGGAAGAGTTCGTTCAGCATGTCGGTGGACACGCCCGCATCCAGGACTGCTTCGTCCTCCGAGATGATGTCGACGGTCGGACCGGAGACGTCGTATTCGTCCTCGATCTCCCCGACGATCTCCTCCAGCAGGTCCTCGATCGTTACGAGCCCGGCCGTGCCGCCGTACTCATCGACGACGATCGCCATATGCGTCCGCGCCGCCCGCATCTCGGTCAGCAACTCGTCGAGTCGCTTCGATTCGGGGATGAACATGGGCTCGCGTAGCAGACCGTCGAGCGTTGTCAGCTTCCCGCCGGAGGTAACCGCCCGGAGCATGTCCTTGGCGTAGGCAATCCCGACGATGTCATCAATCGTTTCCCGATATGCCGGGATCCGGCTGAAGCCGCGTTCGTTGACGATGGCCACGACGTCTGCGACCCCCTGGTCGACCTCGGCTGCTGCGATGTCGATGCGGGGAACCATGATCTCGCGGGCGGTCTTGTCCTCGAGGTCGATCACCCCCCGGATCATTCGTCGTTCCTGCTCCTCGACCCCACCCGCGGCTTCTTCGCGCTCGACGAGCGCGAGGATGTCGGTCTTCGATGCTGGCGCTACGGCACTGAGCGAGCGCGCCACGACCCGGGATGGGAGGCTCAGGACGAAGGCGGGGGCGGCGAAGACCATTGCGGTCGCGCGGACGAGGCTGCTCAGTTGGAGCGCGGTTTCCTCGGGCTTGCGGGCAGCAAGGAGGCCGACCGTCATCTCGAGGAAAGCGACGTAAACCCCGCCCAGGAAGCCGATCCCGACCACCCCGCGAAGTGCCCCCAGGTCACGAGCTCCCAGGTAGGCAAACATCGCGACGACCAGTGCAGCGGCGAAAACACGTGCCGCGGTCAGCGGGCCGAGGAAGTCGCGGGGCCGCTCGACGTTCTCGGCGATGCGTCTGGCGCGGCGGTCGCCGTGGGCGGCGTAGGCCTGGATCCGGGCTTCGCTCGCGCGTTCGAGGGCAGTTTCCGCGGCTGCGACGACTCCGAGTACAGCCGAAGCAAGGCCGATCGTACCGATCGCGATCGGCTGGCTAAGGTCCATGTTCAGGCCTCGGGTCTGGGGCGCATGGGTCGAGCGGGGACGCCGGCCACCTTCTCGCCCGGGGAGACATCATGGGTGACGACGGACCCAGCGCCGGTCATCGCGCCATCACCCAGCGTTACCGGCGCGACGAGCATCGTGTCGCACCCGACGAAGACATTCTTGCCGATCGTGGTGCGGTGCTTGTTCACGCCGTCGTAGTTGCAGGTGATGACTCCGGCCGCGATGTTCGAGCCTTCGCCGACGTCGGCGTCGCCCATATAGCTGAAGTGATGCATCTTCACGCCGCGGCCGATGATCGAATTCTTGATCTCGGCATAATTTCCGATTTCGCAGTCATCGCCGACATCAGCCTGACCGCGCAGGTGGGCGAAAGGCCCGACCGGGATGCGGTTCCCGATGCGCGAATCTTCGATTACTGACGACTGGACGCGGCAACCTTCGCCGATCGTCGCGTTTCGCAGGGTCGTCCCCGGTCCGATCGTGGTGCCGGTCGCGATGCTCGTTGTGCCGTGCAGGTAGGAGTTGGGAAGAATCGTCACGTCAGCTGAGATCCGCACAGTCGCGTCGATGTAGGTGGTGGCGGGGTCAACGATCGTGACCCCGGCGGTCATGTGCGCTTCCAGGATGCGCTTTCGCATCATCCGCTCGGCTTCGGCGAGGAGGATCCGATCGTCGGCGCCGAGCGCCTCCGCCGCACTGGCGTTCACCGTTCGGGGAGGCTTACCTGCCTCCGCCGCAGCCGCGACCAGATGGGTCAGGTAGTACTCGCCCTTCGCGCTTCGTGGGATCTGCTCGATCGCGGTCCACAACCAGTTTCCGTCGAAGATGCAGTGCCCGGCGTTGATCTCGGCGGGCCCGTCCGGACCCTCGTAGTCGGCCGCTTCGACGATTTTGAGAGGGGAACCGTCCGCGCCGCGCTGGACCCGCCCGAGGCGACCGGCGTCATCAACCAGCGCGGAGACGAAGGCAACGACGCCGTCCGTTCCTCGCGCATGGCGCAGTTCGTGGAGCAGTTCCGGCGTTACGAGCGGGGCGTCGCCGAAGAGCACCATGACCGAACTGCAGCCCGCCATGGCGTCGCGGCAGCGGCGAACAGCATCCGCAGTCCCCAGGAGTTCCGTCTGATCGACGAAGGTTACGTCGGGTGCCTCGAGCGCCTCGCGTACCTGCGCCGCACCGTGGCCGACGACCACCGCGATCTTCGCCGGTTCGAGAGACCGCGCCGCGCGCAGCACGTGGACGGCCATCGGTTCGCCGCAGACGGGGTGGAGCACCTTGGGGAGGGATGACTTCATCCGTGTGCCCTGGCCGGCGGCCAGCACGATGACTCCCAGGCTATCGCTCATCGGGCACCTCGGAAGTCACGGGCCACGGCGAGCCCGAGGGGGCGTCGTCATGCAATTGAGGAGAAAAAGAGGGCGCGGCTAAGTCGCAGTCGGTACACATAGCGGACGCGGGAAGCGTCCGGACTCATGCTAGGGAGCCCCGGAAAGCGATGTCAAGGAATGGTCCAACTCGACACCGCTCCCCGGCGCTTCGTAGCATTGCCAATCACAACCATGCCGAATCCTCCCCGCACGTCCGACGAAATCCGCGAGGCCTACACCCGGTTCTTCATTGACCGAGGCCACGTTGTCCTGCCCCCCTGGCCACTGGTGCCCATCGGTGACCCCACTTCGATGTTCACCAGCGCGGGAATGCAGCAGTTCAAGCCGCAGTTCATGGGCGAACAGGAACCTGTCGCCAGGCGCGTAACGACGGTGCAACGCTGCTTCCGGACGACCGACATCGAAGAAGTCGGCGACCTCAGCCATTGCACTGCCTTCGAGATGCTGGGCAACTTCAGCTTTGGCGACTACTTCAAGAAGGAAGCGATCTCGTTCGCGTGGGAACTGCTGACAACTGTCTACCAGATCCCGGTTGAGCGGCTGCACGTCACCATCTTCCTGACCGACGACGAGGCGCATCGCTACTGGTGCGAGGCAGGCATGCCCGAGGATCACATTCACCGCCGCGGCGAGGACCTGAACTACTGGTTCAGCTTCCCCAACGGAACGCCCGGTGCGAGTGGCCCCTGCGGCCCCGACAGTGAGATCTACTTCGATCACTTCCCGGAACGCGGGATTGAAGATGCCCAGCTTCGGGCGGACGAACAGGGCAACCCGGTTGGCGGCGTCGGCTACGACGACGAGCGGTTTCTCGAGATCTGGAACCTCGTCTTCATGCAGCTCTACCAGCACCCCGACGGCCACCGCACGGACCTCCCTGCCCAGAACATCGATACCGGCAGCGGCCTTGAGCGCGTCGCGGCGGTTCTGCAGGGCAAGCGTTCCGTCTTCGAGACCGACATCTTCCTTCCTATTCTGGAGGCGGCTGCGCGGGTGGTCGGGGTCCAGTACGAATCGGCAACCGAGGAGCAGTGCTACGTCATCCGGGCGATGTCGGAGCACTGCCGCGCGGCGACCCTCCTGATCGCTGATGGCGTCGTGCCTAGTAATGAAGGCCGAGGCTACGTTCTCCGGCGCGTTCTCCGGCGGGCGATCTACCTGGCTCGGAAGGCCGGTGTCCAGGAACCGTTCACGGCGACGCTCGCGGATGCCGCAATCGACAAGCTGAAGGTCGGATACCCGCATCTCGAAACGAATCGCGATTTCATCCGCAAGGCGGTCGGGAGCGAAGAAGAGCGCTTCGTGCGGACACTCGCAGCCGGTTCCCAGCGACTTGAAACGATGCTTGAACGGCTTCGGGACCTCGGCATGAGCGTGGTCCCGGGCGACGAGGCCTTCCTTCTCTACGACACGTTCGGCATGCCGCTGGAACTGACACGTGAGATTGCCGCGGGCCAGGGCTTCGGCCTCGATGACGCCGGCTTCGAGGCCGCTCTCAACGCTCAGCGTGTGCGGGCGCGGGAATCGGGCAAGTTCTTCAAAGGCGAGTCTTCGCCCATCCTCCAGACGATTGGCGAGGAGCACTCGGACTTCGTCGGCTACAACCACGTCGACGTTGACTGCCGTGTCGTCGCGATCGTGAAAGGCTCCAGCCTCCTCGAGATCGCGCGGTCCGGGGAGGAATGCGACCTCATCCTGGAGTCGACGCCCTTCTACCCGGAAGGTGGCGGACAGGTCGGTGACCGCGGGACGATCCGGACCCCGAACGGGCTGTTTCAGGTAGAAGACACCCAGGCCACTGGTGGCGCGATCCTTCATCGCGGACGCGTGGTCGAAGGGGCGATCTCCGTCGCGGAGACCGCCAACGCGTCGGTCGACACGAACTGGCGGCTTGGCGCGGCTCGGAACCACTCGGGCACGCACATCCTCCACGCCGCCCTTCGCAGGATCCTCGGTCAGCACGTGCGCCAGCAGGGTTCCCTTGTCACGACGGAACGCCTGCGGTTCGACTTCACCCACCTGGAACAGACGCCGCGTGAAGCCCTCGCCGAAGTTCGGCGAATGGCGAACGAGAAGATCCGCGACGACCTCGAGGTTGCGTGGCGGCGGACGACCTACCGCCAGGCGGTCGCCGGTGGTGCGCTCGCGTTCTTCGGTGACAAGTACGGCGCCGAAGTGCGCGTCGTGGAGATGAAGGACGACCAGGGGATCTTCAGCGCCGAACTCTGCGGCGGCACGCACGTCCACCGGACGGGCGAGATCGGTTTCGTCCACATCCTCCGCGAGTCCGCCGTGGCCGCCGGAACGCGACGCATCGAAGCGCTCACCGGGCGTGGCGCAGAGCAGTACCTTGTCGAGCAGCAGGAACGCCTCCTCCGGCTGGCTGAGCGGCTTTCGACGACGCCCGCCGACGTGGAGGAGCGCGTGGAGTCCCTGCAGTCCGACCTGGAGCGCTACCGCAAGCAGAGCGAGCAACTGGAGCGGGCGATGGGCGCAGGCGTCGCCGCGGGGCTGATCGACGCCGCCCGGAAGGTTGGATCGGGGCACCTGGTGGTAGCCCGCGTCCAGGCCTCCAGCAGCGAGGCTCTCAAAGAAATCGCGGACCGGGTCCGCGACTCGCTGAAACCGTCGCTCGTCATCCTGGGCGCCGAAGTCGAGGGCCGACCGGCCTTCCTCGCTGCCGCAACCCCCGACCTGGTGGCCGCTGGAGTGAACGCGGGCAACCTCATCCGAGAAGTGGCGAAAGTCGCCGGTGGTGGCGGTGGAGGACGTCCCGACATTGCCCAGGCCGGCGCGAAAGACCTCTCAAAGCTCGACGCTGCACTCGCTGAGGCACAGCGTCTCGGCATCGCCGCGCTCAGTGGTTGACGTTGCGTCTCGCCGCCCGCGGTCCGAAGCTCCGGAGAAGGAGCACTTCCGGATGACGCAGCCCCGACCTCGGCGCCTCCTGGCCGTCGACCCTGGTTCCCGCCGGGTTGGGATCGCTGTGAGTGACGAACTCGGGATGTTTGCCTTTGCTCGCCCGGCACTACCCGGTGGGGATACCGTGAAGGTGGCCGACTCGATTGCGACGATCGTCGCGGCTGAGCAGATCGATGAGGTTGTCGTGGGTATGCCCATTTCCCTTTCCGGTGCGGATACGGCCCAGACCACCAGCGTCCGGGCATTCGTCGCGGAACTGCGTCGGCGACTCACCGTGCCGGTCTCGGTCTGGGACGAGAGGCTGTCGTCGGTCCAGGCGGGGCGGAGCGTCAAGGGCGCCGACCGCAGGAAGTCAGGCGAACTCGATTCGGCGGCGGCAGCCATCGTTCTGCAGGCCGTCCTCGAATCGCGCCGGCCGGGGACAGGATCATGAATCTCACCCGATCCGCGATCATCACGGGAGTCGGTGTTCTGCCTGTGCTTATTGCCGCGTTCTTCATCGCTCGCACGCCTGCGAACGTCCTCAACGGTGGTTTGGTATCGGCGCAATCTGCAACGCCGGGCACAGACACCGTCGACTATTCCCTGCCGGAGGGGCGCTCCGCCGGCCAGATCGGCTCGGACCTTCAGAAGCTCGGAGTGATCCGCTCCGCAACCCAGTTCCAGACGCTCGTGGCTCTCCTCGGCGTGCAGGACAAGCTGAGCGCCGGTGACTTTGTCTTTACGAAGGACCAGTCGGCCGCATCCGTCATCGACCAGATCACGGTCAAAGACCGGGTACCGACTGTCCGCGTCACCTTCCCCGAGGGTATTCGCATCGAGGAGATGGCGGCGATTGCCGAGAAGGCAGGGATTGGCACGGCGGCATCATTCATGGCGGCCGTCGCCGTCGCGAGCCTTCCCGATGACCTCGCCGCGACCCTTCCCCCCGGGCAGGGACTCCAGGGCTACCTCTTTCCGGACACGTACATCCTTCCGGTGGGCGCCACGCCGGACCAGCTTGTGGCCCTGATGATCCAGACGCTCACGAAGCGGTTCACGCCGGAGTTGCGCGCCGCCGCCCAGGCGCATGGCCTGAACCCGTACCAGGCGCTCACGCTTGCCTCCATCGTTGAGCGGGAGGCAGCGCTCGCTTCCGAGCGGCCATTGATTGCCGGCGTGTTTTACAACCGGCTGGCGGCTGGCGACATGCTCGGCGCCGACCCGACGGTCCAGTTCGCGGCCGCGCTGGACCCGGCCAGCGTCGCGAAGTACGGGTACTGGAAGAAAGAGCTGACGATCGACGACCTGGAGAACCAGTCGAAGTACAACACCCGCCTCTTTGCTGGCCTGCCGCCGGGCCCGATCGCCAATCCCGGCCTCGCCTCAATCGAAGCGGTCGCCAACCCGACGAACACGAAGTACTACTACTTCGTCGCGGACGCGAAGAAGGCTGACGGCTCGCACGTGTTCGCCGAGACCTTCGCCCAGCATCAGCGCAACATCGCGGCGGTAGGTTCGCCGTGAGCCGGGTGGCCGGGATCATCGGGCACCCGGTTGCCCACTCCCTGTCGCCCATCTTCCAATCTGCCGCCTTCGCACATTGCGGGCTCGATGTCGCCTACGAACGCTGGGACACGCCCGCTGAAGCACTCGGCGAGCGAATTGCCGCGCTTCGAGATGACCGCTGCCTTGGGGCGAACGTGACGATCCCTCACAAAGAAGCCGTCATCCCGTACCTCGATGAGCTCGCGGGCCACACCGGCCGGGTCGGCGCCGTGAACACGATCGTGAACCGCGACGGCCGCCTGGTGGGTTACAACACCGATGCGCCCGGCTTTGTTGCTGCTTTGAAAAAAGAAGCCCGCTTCGACCCCGCCGGGAAGCACTTCTACCTCGCCGGCGCCGGGGGCGCTGCCCGTGGGATCGCGTTTGGACTGGCGGATGCGGCAGCATACGTCACCATCGCCAATCGCAGTTCTGAGCGCGCCCGGAGGCTCGCGGACGATGTCCGTGCAGTCAACGTGGATGTCGAAGCGGTCGAACCCGGTGGCGATCTGTCGGATTACGATTGCGTCGTGAACTGTACGTCCGTTGGGATGGAGGGCGGCCCCGATCCGGCGGGTATCCCGTTCGATGTCGCAGGTTTGCGGCCCGGCGCTCTTGTGATCGATATCGTTTACGCGCCCGAGGAAACGCCGTTGCTGAGAGCAGCCCGGGGCCGTGGTCTGGAGACGCTCGGTGGCCTGCCCATGCTCATCTACCAGGGTGCCCTGGCGTTTGAACTCTGGACCGGCGTCAGCGCTCCCGTGGAGGTCATGTTCGACGCTGCCCGGCAGGCGCTGGCCAGCCGGAAATGATCGTCGCGGGCACCATCGTCACGCTGGCGATCTTCCTGGCGGTCGGTTGGGCGGTCTCGACGGAGATGTTCCAGCAGCGCCTCTGGCGCAAACGCGTGGCGGCCGGTGATACCACGATCGTTGCGGCCCTCATCCTGGAGGCGCTCGGTGGCTGGCGCCGGGCACGCATCCCGGCCGGGGTCGCGCCAGCGCTCTGGGCGGGAGTGCAGGGGGCCCAGCTCGTCGCTGTAACGCGGGACAGCGCGACCGTCTCAGCGTCCGCGGAGGCGGAGTTCGCGAGTCGCGATGGTGGCCGGGTACAGGTCGCTTCTGCCCTCGAAGGCGCAATGGCGATCGCCGCTAAGCTCATCGACATGATGCTGTACGATGTCCCAAACCTGAGGCTCGGCGTTGTCCGCGTCGATGTGTATTCCATTTTCACCGGGGCCGACGGCACTCCTGTGCAACAACCAATCCTGACCACGACCGCTGAACGAGCGATTGCCGACGAACTTGCGTCGGGCGCGCTCACGCCCGCCGAGTTTCTCGGCCGGTTCGACACGCATTACCAGAAAACAGAGACCGGCCAGGCTCTGGCGATCGTCCTTCCTCCAGTCGAAGGGACGTTGCCTCCATCGCCTGGCGCGGAGGGGGCTTCCTGATGGGTGCATTCCGCTGGCTGACCGCGGGCGAGAGCCACGGCAAGGGCTTGACGATGGTCATCGAGGGCCTGCCGGCCGGGTTGCCGCTGGCGGAAGCCGATCTCGAAGCCGATCTTCATCGCCGCCAGGGCGGCTACGGCCGCGGCGGCCGCATGAAGATCGAATCTGATCACGCGGAGATTACCGCTGGTGTGCGGCACGGAAAGACGCTGGGTTCGCCGATTGCCCTCTGGGTCGAGAACCGCGACTGGGTGAACTGGACCGATCGAATGGCGATCGAACCGGTCGATGTCCCGATTGAACGTGTCACCCGCATGCGCCCCGGCCATGCCGACCTGCCCGGGTCGATCAAGTACGGCTTTGACGACGTGCGGAACGTCCTCGAACGGGCGAGTGCCCGCGAAACGGCGGCCCGTGTTGCGGTTGGCGGCATCGCCAAGCGGCTGCTGGCCGAGTTCGGCGTCGTCTTCCACAGTCACACGCTCTCGATTGGGCCCGTTCGCGCGAAAATTCCCGCGGTCATCGATTGGGACCAGGTGGAAGAGAGCCCGGTGCGGTGCGCTGATGCCGCCGCGGGCGCGGCCATGGTGGACGCCATCAACGCCGCGAAGCCCGACGGCGACACCGTCGGGGGCGAGGTCGAAGTCCGGGTCTCGGGTATTCCTCTCGGCCTCGGCAGCCATGTCCACTGGGATCGGAAGCTCGACGGGCGCATTGCCC
>DATCGT010000056.1:0-2291 GCA_036508775.1 Tepidiformaceae bacterium
GACCTGCTAGAGGAAGAGGTGCGGCGGCTGCAACGGGAATCGAAGGCGGCCCGTGAGGCCCAGTTCGTGGCGATCGACCGAATGCAGCAAGAGCGCGCCCGGACCAAGGCCGCCGAGAAGGAGCGCGACAACGCCTGGGCCGAAGTCGGGCGGCTGCGAGCACAGCTGGACTTCTGATTTGCGAAACGACCCCGAGACCCCCGGAGAGCCCGGCGAACGCCCGGGAATCCGCTCATGTGAATAGTTGTACGGCGAAGGTTCACATAACCTGCTCGGAAGCCGCAGCAGCCCTATCCGGTCGGGCTATCGGGGGGCGCGGTGCCAGGGCTTGAGCATGCGGATCCCTACGGCGTCGCGGCAGGATCCTCGAGCGGCGGCCGACCGGCCGCGACATAGGCGCGCCATTGCGACAACGTCCAGCAGGAGTATTCGATTCCCCACAGTCGCGACACGTCGACGAGTCGCCGCTCCAGAGCTTCGCAGGTGGCGACGTCCAGCGCACGAGGATGAATCGCTGCGGCCCTGCCGTCGCGCCCGCGACGTACCACGACGAAGCCGTACCCGGCGCTCATGGCGCACCGCCTGTCGTCGCGCACCTCGTCAGCTTCCGTGTACTCCGCGATCATCGGGTCGCTGTACACGGCGGCGGCCTGACACGCCTGTTCGGCGACGTATCTATCAGTCCAGTGCTCCATGATCACCTCTCAGCGTGTCCGTTTCGCTCGCCCGCGACTGACCACATGCCTCCGCTAAGCGCGGCCTGGACCCAAGAAGAAGATCAGTATCATTCACCATCACGCTGCGTCCAGCCTCAATGTCGTCTTCTCAGCGCGGGCTCCGTCGATTGGGACTATCGTCCGTCACCCTCCGGGACGATAATGGTACGGGGCCAACCGTGGAGGGGCCATGGTTCTGAGTGGACGGATCGCATGGGAGCGGACAGTCACCGTCTTGCTGGCGGCGATTCTGTTGATGACAGGACTCGCCGCTTGCGGCTCACCGTCGACACCGAAAGCGGCTTCGGCGTCGGCGTCTCCCACGTCCGCCAGTCTGAGGTCGACCTGGACGGCGGTGAGCCGCCTGCAGGTCCCTCTCGTGGACACGGTGGTCGTGAACTCCCCCGGCTTCAGCCCTGCCGAGCGCACGTACCTCGTGCGCAGCAATGTGGCCTGGGGGACCATCCAACGCGCATGCTCCGACTACTCAAGTTCGACTCCCTCTGCGGCCGGTGCGGAGCAGGAGAAGGTCCTTGCGGTGTCCATTGACGATACGACCTCGCTGTGGCTAAAGATGAAGGCGCCGAGCTCCCGATTCGCCAGCTGCCACAAGCAGATGCAGGGGCTCATGCGACAGCTGCAGACGCTGTCGCGCCTCACCCAGGAGCACGCGCTAGACACTGACAAGCAGGCGCGAAGCGACCTCGTAGACAAGATTGCGACGGCGAGCACTCCGGTCGCGGCGAAAGCCGATCAAGTCGCAGCCAAGAGTGAGGCCCTGCGCGACAAGTTCGGACGCAGCCCGGGCGTCGATGTTCCAGCCGGTGGTGGTGGGCTTACCGCCGCCGAAGCGGCCCAGATCGTCTCAATCGTGCAGGGCAGCGTCTGGATAACGGACCCTCTAGACGAGGCCAGCAGCCTGCTGAACACGCCGATGCCCTCGTGGTCGAGTGGCACCGTAACGACGTTCTGTCTCGACATGGGATTCATCCAGAGCGAGTGTGACAATTGGATCAACACGCCACCCGCCGGCCCAACCATCGCCCCCTACTATGGGGAATATGTGACCGGCCTTCGCATCCTGCGCGAGGCGGCGGGCGAGCTCATCACCGCTGCCGAGAATCTGGACCAGGACGCGGCGACGTCAGGCGCGGCGCACATCAACGAGGCCGCGCCGCACCTCTCCAGTGCGATTCAGGGATTCAAGTCACTTCTCCCCTCCGCCTTCTAGGGCGATCGTCGAGCCACGACCCTGAAACCTTACAGAACCGCATCGACGGCCCGGAGAGCATGAAGGCTCCTAGCACTCAACGAGACACCTCGTGACGATGGCCGTCGGACAGGCACTTGCTCCGCCGGTGCTCGCGTTCTTCATCGCGAGTGCCGATACTGGGACAGGGCCAACCGTGGGGGGGCCATGATCATCGCCACGTTCGGACCGACGACCGAATGGGTCGGGAAGACGATCACCTTCGAGGATGGGCAGTTCATCCTCGAGGGGCACGGGATGATCACTGCACGGGCCGTCCTGGAATACGACCGACATGGGCACCTTACGTGGGCCTATGACGACCT
>DATCGT010000057.1:0-6544 GCA_036508775.1 Tepidiformaceae bacterium
ACGGTCATCTTGGCGTTTGTTGCCACCGCGACACTAATCGGCGTCCCGCTGCTTCTCTTTCGGAGCTATTGATAAGCTAGGCCCTTGGGCCCCGTTGCGATCTGTGCCAGGCGCATGGCGGCCACGGTTGAGCGCGAATTCGGGTGTTATTCGTCGGAGGCTGGATGGATTCGAACCGCAGTCTCCTTCGCGGCAGTGTGCCTGCACGAGGCGGGCCCAAAGTCTGCCGACCACGCCGCGATTGGTCACAACGCGTCCCGCATCAATGCCAGGACGTAATACGTGTCCATCCGGGATCGCCGCGATGGCACCACGAGGCGGGCCCAAAGTTGCCGACTGCGCCGAGATTGGTCACGAATAGGTCACAGCGCGCTTCCGCATCGATGTCAGGACGTCATACGCGTCTTCGCGCCCCGGTGCCAACGCGTCCCGTTATGTCCCAGCGAATCACTCCGCGACACGCGCCGTCAGCGACAACATGTCAGGTTGTGGTAGCGCGTGGGGGATTCGAACCCCCGATCTCCGCCTTGAAAGGGCGGCGTCCTGGGCCTCTAGACGAACGCGCCGCGACGGCCAGCGTAGCATGCGCCCGCGGATACGGTCACACTGGCGCGAACTGTCAGAGGCCTGTGTTGAACGATGCGAAGTCGAAGTACGAATTGAGCCCGGTGAGCCGGCCGTACAGAAGCAACACGCCGAGCCCCACGAGGAGCACCCCGCTTCCCACTTCGATGTAGGGGGCATAGCGCTGGATCTTGCGGATCGCGCGAGTCGCGTCGCTGAGCAGCAGGCCGGTGAGGAGGAAGGGCACGCTGAATCCGGCCGAGTACGAGAGCAGCAGGTAGAGTCCGGTCATCGCGTGGGATGAGGTCGCGGCGAGCGTGAGGATGCTCCCGAGGATTGGGCCTATACATGGCGTCCATCCCAGCGCGAACGCCCCACCAACGAGCGCAGACCGGGTGTACCCGACCTTGCGCTGCTGGCCGATGGGGAGTTCGTAGGTCCGCGAAAGCCATGGCAGGGGCAGGAAGCCAGACAGCCGCAGCCACGCCACCGCGACAATCCCGCCGAGGACAAGCAGTCGTGCGCGGTCGCCCCGGAGTCCGGCGACCTCAGCGAGGAAGAAGTAGACCGCCGTCAGGGCGAGGAGGGTCAGCGCAGAGCGCGTCGACGACCGGGTCTTTGGTACCGGGATCAGTACCAGTCCCATCAGAACGAGGAAGATGCCCCCGACCTGTGCCAGCTCTCGCTGGTTGTCCTTGAAGAAGTACGAGCCGAGCAATCCCACGCTGGTCCCGAGGATTATGAAGACGAGCGACAGGCCACCCACGAAGGCGAACGCGTGGCTCAGGGTTACCCGCCGGTCAGAGACCAACTGGCCCCCTTCTATCGATGCGCCAGAGAGGTGTCCGATGTAGATCGGCACCAACGGGAGGACGCACGGCGAGACGAACGAGAGCACGCCCGCCGAAAAGGCGAGGAGCGGTCCGGCCGGCCCTTCCAGGCTGAAGCTGTCCCCGGACAGGGGCCCGAGTGCAAACGCCACGACGGGCAGCAGGGCGAGAAGGCCGAAGGCCACATAGAGGAGAGACCGCTTCGAAAACGGTCGCGCGAGAGCACTTTGAGCGGTCACTACGAGATCAATGATACGGCCGGGGCACCAAAATCCCGCAAGCGGAATTATCGGAACGGATTCCCGCCGCCGGCAGTTCCGGGGGGCTGGGTATCGATGCCCAGGAGTCTGCGGCGCGCCGACTCGTACTTCTCCTTCGCGCGCGCTTCGCGGTTCAGGAGTCCTTTGAGTTGATCCGGCGCGATCGATTCCCCTTCGAGGAAGACGCGGTGGAGGTGATCGAGCTGCTTCCGCCACGCGTCCCAGGCCTCGCGGTAAGCGCCGGCTGTCTCAGGATCGACGAATGCCACTCGCTGACCTCCCTCGCGGCTAGACGACGCTGCGGTCGCGAAGACCCGCTATCTCCGCGGCGGAGAATCCCATCTCCGCGAGGATCTCGTCCGTGTGCTGGCCGAGTTCGGGCGCGGCTTTGGGCCCCGCCACGGGCATCCCGGTGATGTTGACGGGATGGTTGATGACCAGTGAGGCAGGCACCGAGGGATCCGTCGGCTTCACGAACGCCCCGTTCGCAATCAGCTGAACGTCGTTCGGGACGTCGTCCATGATCGCAACGAAGGTGACCGGCACGTCAGTCTCGCGGAAGAGCGTTATCCACTCCTTCGCGGTCTTCGTCCGGAACATCCCCCGCAGCTCTTCAATGAATGCCGCCGCATTCGCCATCCGCTTGGCCGGTTCTTGAAAACGGACGTCGGCGAGCAGGTCATCACGCCCGGCGGCGAGGAGGAGCCTGTCCACCTCGTCTTGCGTACGCACCATATAGAGCTGGAGCAGGCGCCCGTCAGACGTCTCGTAGAGCGATCGGTTCGGGCTGACGATCGGATTGCGGCGGGTGAAGTCGGCGCCGACCAGCGCAGCCTGTGTGTAGCAGGCGTTCGACCAGACACCGTTGTGGAGAAGGCTCGTATGAACCTCAGAGCCCTTCCCCGTGCGTTCACGCCGGATGAGGGCGGTCACGATCGCGGCGTAGAGCGAGACTGCGGAGGGATGGTCACCCTGGCCGGGTACCGAGCCGCCAGGCATAGCGTCCGTTACCCGGACCTGGTCCATGAGCCCGGAGCGCGCCCAGTAGGTGACTGCATCGAAGCCTTCCAGGCCCGAGTCGGGGCCCGTCTCACCGTAGGCCGTGAGCGAGGCGTAGATCATCCGCGGGTTCAACGGCGCCAGGTCGGCGTAGGTCAGGCCGAGGGCCTGGCGCAAAGGCGGGGGCTGGTTCGTGACGTAGACATCGCACTCGCGGACCAGCCGCTGGAGGATGGCCTTCCCTTCCTCTGATTTGAGATTCAGGGAGAGGCTGCGCTTGTTTCGCGCGTCGGCTATCCAGCTGTAGTTCACATCGGTCTTCGGATACTGGAGGCCCTGGGCCATGCGCCGGTACCCGTCGCCGCTGCCCGGGTTCTCGACCTTAATCACGCTGGCCCCGAAATCGGCCAGGATCGTAGCCGCCACCGGGCCAGCAATCCAGCTGCCCGCATCGATTACCTTCAGCCCCTCAAAGATCAGCGGTTCTTCGTTCGCCATCGGTTGCCCATCTCCCCGGAGCGATCAGTCCCGCGACCGTCGCCCGCCCATTTCGCTTTGAGCGCAAACGATACAGTCTCCGGGCCTTGTTGTGGTGGTCCTCCATGGCGACGAGCGGCACCCCGCCCACAAACGAAGAACGCCGCTCCGGTTTGACCGGAGCGGCGTCTCTGATGTGACCTGGAACGGGCAGGCGTTACCGCTTGTCCATCGGGATGTAGTCCTGCTTGCGCCCACCAGTGTAGATCTGACGAGGCCGAGCGATCTTCTGCTCGGGATCGACAATCATCTCGCGCCACTGGGCGATCCACCCGGCCGTCCGGGGGATTGCGAAGAGCACCGGGAACATTTCGACCGGGAAGCCGAGAGCCTGGTAGATGATCCCGGAGTAGAAGTCGACGTTCGGGTACAGCTTGCGCTGGATGAAGTAGTCGTCTTCGAGGGCGATTCGTTCGAGTTCCAGGGCGATGTCGAGGAGCGGGTTGCGCCCGGTCAGCTCGAACACCTGGTCGGCGGTCTTCTTGATGATCTTGGCGCGCGGGTCGTAGTTCTTGTAAACGCGGTGACCGAAGCCCATCAGGCGGCCGGCATCGCCGGACTTCACGCGCTTTACGAAGTCGGGCACGTTCTTCTTGTCGCCGATTTCGACGAGCATGCGGAGGACCGCTTCGTTCGCGCCGCCGTGGAGCGGTCCGTAGAGGGCGGCAGCCGCAGCTGCGGTCGCCGAATACGGATCCGGGCGGGAGCTGCCGACGGCACGCATCGCGTTCGCGCTGCAGTTCTGCTCGTGGTCCGCATGGAGGATGAAGAGGATGTCGATGGCGCGCTCGAGGATCGGGTTCGGCGCGTACTTCGCTTCCGTCATCTTCCAGAGCATGCTGGCGAAGTTGCCCGGGTAGCTCAGGTCGTTGTCCGGGTAGATGAGCGGGAGGCCGTGCACCTGCCTGTACGCGAACGCCGCCAGCGTCGGCATCTTGGCGATGAGACGGACCGTCTGAATCTCACGCGACTGAGCGTCATCGACGTCGGCCGCATCGCGGTAGAACGTCGAGAGCGCCGCAACCGTGCTAATCAGCATCCCCATGGGATGGGCGTCATAGCGGAACCCGTCCATGAACTTGCGAATGTTCTCGTGGACGAACGTGTGATAGGTGATGTTGCGCGTCCACTCGTCCAGCTCGGCGCTGGTCGGGAGGTGCCCATAGATGATGAGGAAAGCGGTCTCGAGGTAGGTCGACTTCTCAGCCAGCTGCTCAATCGGGTAACCGCGATATTCCAGGATCCCATTGTCACCGTCGATGTAGGTGATCGCGCTGCGGCACGAGGCAGTATTCGTGAACGCAGGGTCGTACACCATGACGCCGAAGTCGTCGTCGGAGCTTTTCAGCTGACGGAAGTTCATCGCCGGGACAGTCCCATCTGTGATGGGAACCTCAATGGTCTTCCCCGTGCGGTTGTCGGTAACGGTTAGAGTGTCTGCCAAAGCTATGGGCCTCCTGGTACCTGTCGAGTGGTGTGATTCCCCTGGTCCCTGAACCATCCGATCACCGTCGAAGAGCGTAGTGGATCATCGCACCCGGTAAACCGATCCGGGACTATAGCTCCGGCCCCTCCTATAGGTAAAGGCTACCCTTTCCGATTCTGGCTCTCACGCCGATCGCGGATAGTCGGCCCAAAACGCCTTTCGGGGTCGCGTCGCCCGGCTGAGGGCGGCCGGCGGAGAGCCCCACGTCGGGCGAGCATCGCCCGGAACGGGTGGTCTCGGCGGCTATTTGCCGGCCGGTCCAAGGATCTACGAAATGATCTGGGATGATCGAAGCATTACTCGGCAGCCTTCCCCGTGAGGTCCATTCGACCGGCGCTCGCGGGGGCACTACAGCCGAGATCCTGAAGCGTCGGAACAACTCGACCGTCGCGATCTGCACCTTACCGAAGGGGGCTGACTCTCAGATTCGGGCGAAATGGCCACAACTGATAAGGTGTCTGAACACCGAAAGGCGCTTATAGATTCGAATCGATTGGTAGGCCAGAGGCTCCGGGATTCGAACACGTGGAACCCATCAGCTATGTGCTCACTGCGAAGCTGGTGGCATAGCGACTCCGTTCGCGAGCCCGTGTGGGGGTTCGAATCTGCGCTAGGTCCCCGGATCGCCGACACTTCAAACCCCATCGGGGCCTTTGTTCGTGCTCATCGGGAGGCTTGTGGCATAACGGGCTCGCGGCCACCAGCGCAACCACGCCGACGACAGCGGTGGTCACGATCATGGCGACGATGACGGCCACAGTGGGCACCCCGGGCAGGACTCGAACCTGCAACCAACGGATTAGAAGTCCTAAGAATGCCCTGCGCTGGCGGGCGTCACCGGGCGCTCGTGAATCTGATTTCGGGCTTCCCGTGCGCTGGCAGGTGCCGTCTTGCACGGCAATGCGTTCTGGTGGCTACATTTTGGGCTTTAACGCTGCGCCGACCGACATGCCCAATTCCGGCAACTTCCCGGCAAGACCGCTGGGTTGTGGCTATCTCCGGGTTGGAGGAGAGCAGCCGGGTGATCTCGGCGGGGGAGACGGCGTTTCGGGGTTGGAGAGCAGCTTGTTTCGCCGGGCTCGCAGCAGATGGACTGAGCTCACTTACGTCGAGATCGGAACCAAGTCATGGCCGCGACAGGGGTGTAGATAACAACGCTGAAGGCTTCAGAAAGCATTCCGATGGCCGCAAGGCTGACGACGAGTGCTCCCACAGCGGCTGCTATCAGTGTCGGCAGCCCAACTAAGAGAGGACGTCTCTTCATCACGTGTGTCCCGCCCCCAGGCCGTGAACTCGGAGAATTAGAGTCCGGTCTGGTCGGTACGATTCAGCTCTGGGCGGTCAATCGAGCGCCGGAGCCGATCTATGCCCGGCGCTCCCAGGAAGCATTGGCCGGGTTCCTGAGTTCGTCGATCATTCCTGCAATCAGTTGGAATTCTCTCGAGATCATCGCCCGCTCGCGGGGCGAAAGGCCTCGCTTCTCCATCGCGCCCTGGAGCTCAAGACCCGCTGCGAAGAGCGTGGTAATCACATGTTTGACGTCATGTCTTGAAGATATAGGAACGTCTCGCTCGACTGTTGTTGCCACCATTTCGCCTCGACCTGCCGCACCGGCAGTGAACTAGTAGGAGAATAGTAAGAGACAGAAAGCTGGATTCAATAGGTCGGTGATAGCTCCTCGTAATGCCTGTATAGGGGTTCCTCCGCTTCCGCGGAGGGTTCTTCCTCATCCGGACCGAAGGGGTAACACTTTCCGCGCCGTCGGCCCCTTCGTGCGGACGCGGGCGGCAACTAGTACTAACTTAGATAAGTTCGCGATCGATCGTTTTGGGGAGGATGGGTGGACTTGGGAGGCTCGCCAGAGGAAT
>DATCGT010000058.1:0-3006 GCA_036508775.1 Tepidiformaceae bacterium
TCTCCCGAACCCCGAAGCGGAAACGCGCCGCCAGCGCGGAGCGTTGATCGCGGTGGGCTGTATCGTGGCTGCGATCATCGTGGCGGCGTTACTGGGCCGACTCCTGGGCTAATCGCTCAGGCGACCTCTGCCGGGGGTGGCTCATCGGCCGCGAGCATCCCGGGGAATGTGTACCAGCGCGGAGCCTGGGCGGTGACATGGCGGAGGAAAGCCTGGCTCTTCTCTTCCAGCGTATGCATCCCGCCGTGGACCCGCCCCAGAGCGACTTCCACCTGCGGTGACAGCGGCTCTGACGTCGCCGACATTCATCCCCGACCCAGTCAAAACCACAGGCCAGGCCTTCGCGATTGCAGGCGAGGTTCGCGCTGGCGACCACGCTCGCGAGCGAATCGATCCGGGTGACGGGCGTCGCGGGGTGATGCTGCTGGATTGCTTCGACGAGTGCCTCGGGGAACTTCCAGCGCTGCGCGAGCCGCGCGCCGACCTGCGCATGGCTCACGCCGAAAACCCTGGCTTCCGCTTCGCTGTAGGTCACCTCGTCGACGATGACGAGCTTCACCGTTTTTTCGAACAGCTGCGGCTGCGTGAGCATCATTGCCAGCTTGCCGATGTCATGGACTACGCCGGCGGTGAAGGCGTCCTCAGGTCGCGCCGCCTTCGTCTCCCGCGCGATTGCCTCCGCAAGGAGCCCCACCGTGACGCTGTGCGCCCAGAAGAGATCGCGATCAAACTGCGGGTCAATCTGTGGCGCCGCGAAGGCGTCGATGATCCCCGATGCGATCGCCACGGACCGTACCGTTCGCATCCCGAGAAGGATGACCGCCTCACGTACCGTGCTGATTCGGCGGGCGTAGCCGTAATAGGCCGAGTTCGACAGTCGCAGAAGCTTGGCGGTGAGCGCCTGGTCTGAGCTGATGACCGTTGCCAGGTCCATCGCGGCGGCTCGTTCGTCCTCCGCCAGTTGAATCGCCTTGGCAGCTACCGCTTTCAACGGCGTGAGTTCTGTCGTGCGGTCGACGATGTAGCGGACGCGGTTCGACGACTGAAGATACTCTTCAGCTTCGTTGGGGTTCATGCCGCGCTCCTCCGGACAGCTTCATCGGAGGCCACGACCCGGTTGCGACCGGCCCGTTTTGCAATGTAGAGGCGATCATCCGCAACCCTGATGCCGTCCTGCAGGCTATCCGCACAGGTCGGTAGCGCCGCCACCCCGGCGGAAATCGTGACGTTTATAGCGACTTCGTTACCCACGACTACTGTCTCTTCGGCAATCGCCTCACGGACCCGCTCAGCGAAGCCGTTTACGGCGCTGAGGTCGGCCCCTGGGAGGAACGCAATGAACTCCTCGCCACCAAAGCGGCCAACGATATCGCCCTGGCGAGCCGTTCGCTGCAGTAGCTGGGCGACGCCGGCCAGAACGTCATCACCCACGAGGTGTCCGTACGAGTCGTTCACCGTCTTGAAGTGATCAATGTCGAAGATGGCAATACCGAACGACATTCCCGGCAGCCCGGAAGAGAGGAGAACTGCCTCCGCCGCCTCCATGGCGCTCCCGCGATGGAGCAGCCCGGTCAGGTGATCGTGTCGGGCTACGTAGTTCAGTTCCCGCACGAGTTCGTTCAGCCGATCGTTGTTTTCACGCAGCGCATCCTCGATTGCGCGGACGTCGCTGTGGTCGCGGATATAGATGACCGTTCCCATCACCCCGCCGTAGCGGTCGCTCAGGCCTGCCGCCGAAATCGAGGCCGGGAATGGCGGGCTGTCCTTGCGCCGGGCAACCATCTCGTGCCCCGTGACGCGTCCCTCGTTGCCGATCCGCTCCAGCAGGTTCTCCCAGTGCTCACCGAAGAGCATCGCCGCGCCCTGGTTGAGCACTTCGATCGGAGGGAAGCCGAAGATCTGTTCACTGGCACCGGTGTACAGGACCACCATGCCTTCGCGGTCCGTGGCCACTACACCGTCGGGACAGGCGAACAGCATGAGCTGAAGAAGCTCTTCGTCTGACAACACCGACAGGAAATCGGGAATACCTGGCACCCTGCGTCCTCACAGCCTCAGCGTCTCCGTAAATATCGGCCGCCGGAGCTGCGGCACGCAGGGGTAACCTCTATGCGAACCCTCTCATTTCTGAATGCCTATCTCGCCTGAGAAATTGCGGTCAGCATCCGCCGCGACGACTCCGTGACCTCCGCAACAGCGCGGTCGAAGGCTTCCTGGTGCTTCCGTGACGGCACCCGGAAGCCACTCACCTTCCGGACGAATTGGAGCGCCGCAGCTTCGATTTCGTCGTCCGTCGCAACACTGCCAGGGCCCCGCAGGGTCTTGATGCTCCTGCACATGCGTTCACCTCAGGCGATGAGTCTCGCCCAACGATTCTTGCACCCTGTACGCTGGTTCCCATCCGCAAAAGGCCGTGGAGGTACCCGTGCCCGGTTCGATCGTCCAGGTCAGCACCTCTCCGGGTGGCGTCCCGAAATTGCCTGTTCCACAGGGGGAGATAACCACTCTCGGCCTTGCCGGGGACGGCCACAACGACACGGCCAATCACGGTGGTCCGGAACGCGCGCTCTGCCTCTTCTCGATCGAGCGCATCGAAGCGATGGCCGCCGAGGGCCACCCGATCGCTCCCGGGAGCACTGGCGAGAACGTCACGATTCGCGGCATCGACTGGGATGCTGTCGTGCCCGGCGCCCGCCTTCGACTCGGCACAGACGTGCTCGTCGAGGTCACCCGCTACACGACGCCCTGCAAGACGAACCAGCAATGGTTCATGGCGGGCGATATCAATCGCATGCACCAGGACCTGCACCCCGGCTTCAGCCGCGTCTACGCGAAGGTCCTCCAGCCCGGCATCATTCGCCCCGGCGACCCCGTCGAACTCCTGCCAAGCGGGCCGTTAAGGGTGCAGGATCTCGCGCAGCGCCTGGCAAACCTCGTCGACCTGTTCGTTGGTCATTTCCGGGTACATCGGCAGGCTGATCTCGCCCGCGAAGAAGCGCTCCGCTA
>DATCGT010000059.1:0-4346 GCA_036508775.1 Tepidiformaceae bacterium
GAGAGTGATGGGATGGAGCCGCGAACCGGCGCCGCCGGCGAGGATGATGCCCTTCACGATGATGCCTCTCGTAGCGATGGTGCTCTAGGCCGGTCCGGTGCCGTCGAAGAGCCACCGGATTATCTCACGACTGGGCTAGGCCCGAAGAGGCTTGGGCGCAAAGCAGTGGCAGACGTTCAGGACGGATCCGAGTCGCTCATGCGCAGCCCTGGAAGCGCGTGAGTATGATATCAGTCGGTATTCGTCTCGACCCTCAGAAGGACGTCTTCGTGAGTGCTCCCGCAAGAACGGACATCGCCGCGGTCGTCGTGCTCTACAACCCTTCCGAGAACTTGTTGAGCAACATCGATTCGTACTCAGACCAGGTAGACGCCGTGATAGCGGTGGACAACTCCGACTCACTGTCTCGATCGATTCTGTCCCGATTGGACGATGGCCGAGTCACTCTGATCCCGATGGGCGGGAACAGCGGTATCGCCCGTGCTCTCAACGCAGGCTGTCAGCGTGCAATCGAGCTCGGCTACAAATGGGTCTTGACCATGGATCAGGACAGCACCGCTACTCCCGACCTCGTCTGCGCACTGACGGAAGTGCTCGCAACAGACCAGCGGAACGAGATCGCCATCGTGGCTCCCGCATGGGAGCAGGTGGGAGGAGCTCCTATCTTGCGCTTCTCTGACCTCCTCGACCTCGACTACGCGATGACCAGCGGGAACCTGCTGCGACTCGACGCGTTCAAGGGGATAGGCGGGTTTAGGGACGACTTCTTCATCGACCACGTAGACAACGAGTTCTGCCTGCGAGTCCGCAGAAGTGGCTGGCGGATAGTGCAACGGCGAGATGCGATCTTGCTTCACCGTCAGGGAGACATGGGACGCGTAGATTCCCGTTTCCGTTCTACACGCTGAACTACAGCCCCGTACGTCGTTACTACAACATGGCGCGGAACTACCTGCAGATGAGCCTTGAATTCGGGGCGGACTTCCTCATTTGGCGTGACGATGAGCGGAGGCACTGGCGCAAGGACCTTCTCAAGATGATGCTCGGGGAGAAGCAACGCGTGCTGAAGTTGCGCATGCTGCTACGCGGCTGGTCTGACTTCAGAGCCGGGAGATTCGGCCGCTATGAGGACTTGCACCCCGTCGCGGCACGGGGGAAGTCGCACGAAACGTAGGGGCCACAGCACCCAGGCACCGGCTGGCAGAACCCGGGTCTCACACGGGCCCAACACCCCTGAAGAGCCATCGGACTACCTCGCGCGCGGGAATCGCCTGAAGGCGCCAGACATCTCCCCGTTTCCTCCATCCTATCCGGAACCCCTCGATCTCGGCGGCCACCCGCTTGCCGGAGGTGCCGAGGAGCGACGGAATGAGATGCCACTTCGATCGACGCAGCGGGAAGGTCGAGCGCAGCAGCCGCCAGGCCCACGTCACCGCGGCCAGCGGCAGGATCGAAGCCGGCACGTCCTTCGCGAGGACGATCGCGCGGTTGCGCACCTCGTAGCGCAGCATCGGCCAAGCAGGTTGTGCGCTGATCGTCGCGCTGTGCTTGTGTCGCACCACGGCAGACGGCACGTACAGGCACCGCTTGCCGGCGATCAGCGCGCGCAGGTTGAAATCGGTGTCCTCGTGGATGAGGAAGAAGTCCTCGTCGAACAGGCCGATCTCGTCGAACAGGCGCGCCCGGTACAACGCCGCTCCTGCGCATGCGCCCAGCACGCGGACAATCTCCTGGAACTCCTTCACGGGCTGCCGCAGTCCACGGTTCCGACCCACGAAGCCGCCGACCCAATAGTCGTCACCTGCTGCGTTCACGATCTCGGGCGCATCGTAGAAGACCATCAGCGAGGCAGCCGTGTCGTAGCCGGTCCGGTCGAGGGCCGACACGAGCTCCTCCAGCCAGCGGGGGTCTACCGCGGTGTCGTTGTTGAGGAGGGCGACGTACTCGGTGCCCGGCGCGGCCGCTCGGATACCTGCGTTGACCGCCGCGGCGAAGCCGCCATTGTCCGGTCGTTCCACGACGCGGACCTCGGGGGCGTTGTCACGAAGCCAGGGCACGCTGCCGTCGGCCGATCCGTTGTCGACCACCACGACCTCGAAGTCGGCGAACGTCTGAGCTCGCAGCGCGCCGATGCACTCGGGCAGATGCGCGAGCCCGTTCCAGTTCGGAATGACCACCGTGGCACGCGGCATTGGATCTCCGTAGCGCAATCTGACGACGCTCGATGCAGGACACCCGGGGAGGGCGTCGGTATCATATCAGCGACGCGTACCGACAGGAGGTCCCGCCCGATGACGGCACTGCAACCAGAGGACGTCGCGGCGGTCGTCGTCCTGTACCGTCCCGGCGCCGATACGGTCTTCAACCTGTCAGGATACTCGCGCGACTTCGGACGGGTATGGGCCATCGACAACTCGGAGGAACCCGACGCGCAGATCGTCGCGGCGGTCTCGGCCATCCCGAAGGTCGAGTACGCGTCGATGCACGGGAACTCCGGGCTGGGGACCGCCCTCAACGCGGGGATCGCGCTCGCCAAGGATGCGGGCTTCGCGTGGGTCGTCACTCTCGACCAGGACAGCTGGCCTGCAGCCCACATGCTCTTCGAGCTCTCGCACTGCGCCTCCTCATGCTCCGAGACCGGCCGGATCGGAATCGTCTCTCCGGTGCTGAGACTCGAGAACGGCCCGGAGGAGGCAGGCTACGAAGGCTGCCGCGACGCGCTCACGACGATCACATCCGGCAGCCTCGTGAGTGTGGCTGCATGGGAGAAGGTCGGCGGATTCGACGAGGACCTCTTCATCGACCAGGTCGACCACGAGTTCTGCCTTAGGCTGCACGCTGCGGGACTCGCTGTTCGGGAGTGCGGGTCGGCCTTCCTCGCTCACCGCATGGGCGAGATGCGGCAGCGCCGGCTCCTCGGCCCGGTGTACGTATCGAACCACTCCGCGCTGCGCCGCTACTACATCACGCGCAACCGTTTCGCGGTGAGCGAGCGGTTCGGTGCGCAGTTTCCCGAGTTCAGGACGCGCGAGATGAGCGCCCAGCGTCACGAGTTGATGAAGGTGGTCCTGCTCGAGGACCACAAACTCGCGAAGCTGCTCATGTCATGGCGCGGATACCGCGACTTCCGGCGCGGTGTTTCCGGCCCCTACTCGGGCGCGTCCGCGAGCTAGAGAACGCCTCTTTCGCGCAGCAGCTCCTGGGCAGCGGTTTCCTTGCTCGAGTACCGGGCCGCATCGGACAGGTCCGGGTGGCCGGCGCCGTGTTCGCAGTAGTCCCAGATGTTCACGTTGGCGAACCGGTAGCCTTTCGTGACCATCGAGCGGAACCAGCCGCAGGCGATGTCGATTCCTCCTCCGGTCGAGCCGAACGGCGGTGTCGTTCCCGCCGGCACGGCCTCGCGCCGATAGGCGTCGACATCGAGCAGATACGCGAACTCATTGAGGCGGCACTCCAGGAGAGGGATCTCGCCCGATTCATCGTGTCACGACGCCGCCTGAGCGCCTGCTGGCGACGAAGCCGCTGCCGAAGGCGGTCCCACTCGTTGCGCGGGTCGATCAGCATGTTGCCTAGTACATGAAGAGGGTGTACGCGCTTCATCCCTATCCCCCTCGTTCATCGCAGAGATCACTACGGATCTCTTGAGCTCGAGGACGCCTAGCTGAAGTTCCCACGGTCGTTGTTCTCAGTTGACCCGTGGTATTGGTCTGTTGCCGCCGATGCCGCCATGTGGACAATCCAGATTGTCGTCAGCCCGTTGTGACGAGGCGACTCGTCTGTGTTGATGGAATCAATGCTAACGATAGCCCAACGCCTGCGTGCCTGCAGATGGCTCCTCGCTCACAAGCGTGCAACGCTTGGCGGCGTGGCCCGCGGAGGGCCACCGCCGGACGGGGACATACACTATCGTTGTGTTTCTGAGATACGGCATTCGCCCCGGACATTGGAAGAGCATGCTTCACACCGCTCTTGACCGCCTCGCCGAGTACACGAAGATCAACGCAATTCGTCGCATGTTCGGGATGCTCCGCATGCGCGGCACTGAGATCACGATCCTCGTCACCCTCGCCGTCGCCTATGCGGCGCTTGAGGGGTTCGGCATTGGTCTCCTGCTCCCAGTGCTTCAGTACGCCCAGGACGGGCCACAGGTCATCCAACAAGCCCAAGGCGGGTTCTGGGGTGCGTTGGTCGGGGCGAGCCGTTGGCTGGGGATCCCGCTCAATCTCGCGACCCTCCTGATCATCTCGTTCATCCCGATCCTCCTGCGGCAGGTGGCGTTCTATCTGAACGCGTGGTACTCGGCACTGGTGCAGAATCGCGCGATGACTCGGCTCCGGGTCGAAGCG
>DATCGT010000060.1:0-8084 GCA_036508775.1 Tepidiformaceae bacterium
GCGCACCACCGGCGGGCTGGCGGTGACTGGCATTGGCGGTCAGAACCTCCAGATCCTGGCCCTGAACCCGGCGGAGGCGCGCAACTATCTCTGGTTCCGCAGTGACTTTGCCGACCATCCGCTGAACCAGTTGATGGATGCCCTCGGGCCTCCCGGCGAATTCCAGGGCGATGTTCTCCCTGTTGATGCGGCAACGCTTTCGGTCTGGGTGTACACGGCGGAGTCGCGCGACCAGCTCACGCTCTGGGCAGGGGTGCGGGACAGCACGGGCCAGTTCAACTACCTGGAGATGGGTCCCCTGGGTGGGACCGGGTGGCGCGAGCTGCAGTCGCCGGTACTGCGTGATCCCGGGCCAGTCATGGTTCCGCCGATTTCCCTTGAGTCGCTTGTGATGACCCAGCCGGCCAATCATTTCGACACCGCGAAGACGCCAATCTACTTCGATGACATTTCCGCGGTCTCGGCCTCTGGGCAGCGAACCGGCGTGGAAGACTTCGAGGGCAGCTCGCGATGGGCCATCCTGCCCACGCGGGCCATCATTCAAAACCAGTTCGAACAGAGCGCCGATCAGCATCATGGTGGACAGGCGTCGGCGAAATTGACCCTGCATGGGGGAGCCAGCGGCGAAGTGCAGGGCATCTACTTCCAGGACGAGCACACACCGCTGCCCGCCGTCGTCAGCCAATCCTTCCTCGCTTCGGCAGGCCTGAAGGTCGGAGGAACGACCAATCTCCAGATTGGTGGCATGGTTGTGCCGATCGTCGTGCGCGACAGCTTCAAGCTGTTCCCGACGCTCGGTGCCGCCGATGGTCCGGCGATTATCCTGAACCGGGACTACCTGATGTCGTGGCTGAAGCTCTCGTTCAGCCAGAGCGTACCGCAGTTCAATGAGGGCTGGTTCACCTTCCCGCCGGGCGCAGACCGAGCTGTCGTCGGGAAGACGATTCGTGACCAGCGCTACGGACTCGTCAACGTCTTCGACCGGCAACAGGAACTCGCCACGGTGGCGCAGAATCCGCTCATCGCAGCTGGTGGCAGTGGGATTCTGCTGGTCGCCTTCCTTGCGGTGCTCGTGCTCGTAGCCGCGGCCCTTCTCGTGTCCCTCTGGATGGCGGTGCAGCGCCGCCGCGTTGAGTTCGCGGTCCTCCGCGCCCTGGGCGTATCGCGCGCCCAGGTGTTCCGCCTGCTCGCCTTCGAATACGTGCTGGTAGCGGTCGTCGGCATGGTGGCGGGGAGCTACCTCGGCCTCATCGTTGGGCGCCGGATGCTGTCGTTCCTCGATGTGACCCAGACGGGTGCGCGCGTGGAACCGGGATTCATCCTTGAGACGCAGTGGGGGGTAGTTATCTTCGGGGCCGTGGCGGTACTGGCCGTCTTCGGCGTGGCCCTGCTTCTGGCGACCAGGCTGCTGGCCCGAACATCGGACGCACAGGCGCTCCGACTGGAATAGCTACCCGGCTACCCGGCTACCTGGCCCCGCCGGGTAGGACGAGCGCCGCTCCGAGGTTCGGTGCGCCTCCGGCTGTCAGGAACGAGAGCCGGTCGCCTTCATGGACGTCGGCGAGAGAACCGGCACGGACTTTCCGCAGGGGTGGGGCGCCCGCGAAGCTGATGGTGATGGGGCCGGATGCGGTCTGCAACGTTGCACTTAGGGAGTCAGTTCGGGTGACGGTTCCGCCGAGAATCGGCAGTTCCTTCGGGTCCCGCGAAGCCTCGTTCCCGGCAAAGCCGGCGGGTGTGCGGACGATACCGTCGGCATCTGGCGAGCCTGGCGAACTGACCACAACGATCGATCGGATTCCGAAGCTCTTCACCTCGTTCGGAACGCCGATCACGGTCATCCAGTCTCCCGGGCGGATGTCAGCCGGTGCGATGGCGTCGAGTATTTCGACGCGCGCGGTAATGGGGAGCGTCATTTGCTGGCTGTCTTTGCTGCTGCCCGTCACGGTGAGCGTGCCGCCGTCAACTCGTTGAACATCAAAGGCGGCCGAGGGGTGGGTAGTTGCGGGAGGGACAAATGCGCCCGGCTCAGCGGGGGCATCGGGCTTCGCCGCCTGGCGCGCGAGGACGAGCACGGCGATTAGCCCACCGACGAGCAGCAGCCCGAGCACGGCTGGAACGAGCCACGCAGTCAGGGGCGTGCGGCTGGGTGGGGCTTGCTCCGCGGTCGACATGGTTCCCCCAACAGAGGCATCGGCAGGATGGTGCGAATGCTACCCCTTCGAGTCAGCCAACGACACAGCCGCCGCGGAGGCGGGACACATCCGCGACACTGAACCCAATTTCCGCCAGCACCTCATCGCTGTGCTCACCGAGGGCCGGAGACGCGCGCTGAATGCGGGTCGGGGTCCCGCTCATTGTGACAACAGGAGAGGGCCCCCTGAGCGTTCCGAGGAGCGTGTGCTCGTATTCGGTTATGTAGTCGTTGGAGATAACCTGGGGGTCGTCCATCAACTCATCCACAAAGCGCACGGGCCCGGCCGCGATGTCGGAGGCATGGAAGAACTCCATCCATTCGTCGTTGGCCTTCGAAGCAAGGATCGCCTCACATTGTTCAACCAGCGCGCTGCCAATGCGGCGGAAGGCCTCCGGCGAACGGTCGAAGCCTTCTTCATAGCGTTCATCACGGATGTGCAGGGCCTTGCGGAAGCGGGCGCGGGGGCCGGGGCCAAGACAGCCGACAACGAGGTAGCTGTCCTTCGTCTTGTAGGCGCGGTAGTAGATATTGCCCGATAGCTCCGGCGCCTTTGCACGCCGCTCCGCAAGGATCTCTTCGATGGTGGCGCCGCGTTCACGCGCGGCTCTCAACGCATCGAGGCTTTCGCGGCGGCTGTCACTGTCGAGCGCAACGATCTCGCGGCTGCCGGCCTGGATAGTGAGCGCCGTGTGGAGAAGGCTGGTGTTGATGGCCTGGCCTTCGCCGGTAACCGCGTGGTGATAGAGGGCCGCGGTAATGCCCCATGCCATGGCGTAGCCGGTAATAACGTCGGCAGGAGCGAACCCGATCTGTTGCGGCAGCCCGTTCGTCACGGTGCCGTTGGATGCCGTCAGGCCGCTCATGGCCTGGGCGACGATGTCGTAGCCGCGCAGGTTGGCGTCGGGCCCCCGCTTTCCGAAGGCGGTCCCTTCGCAGTAGATGATGTCGGGCTTGATGGCCTTCGCCGACTCGTAGTCCAGCTTCAGTTCTTCGGGAACGCCGGGCCGGTAGTTCGTGATGAGGACGTCGGCCCACGAGATGAGGGCAACGCGGAGGGCGTCGGCCTCGG
This sequence comes from Tepidiformaceae bacterium, assembly GCA_036508775.1. Classification (GTDB taxonomy): domain Bacteria; phylum Chloroflexota; class Dehalococcoidia; order Tepidiformales; family Tepidiformaceae; genus JBGPOS01. The sequence goes on from DATCGT010000060.1 coordinate 3,267, forward strand.
GATGTTTGAGATTGACCGCGAGGCATCGCTTGCCGCGGTTCTGGGTCATGTAGGACCGGCTTTCCTTCGGGATCAACTCGGCCTGGAGACGCCATGGTTCACCCTCCAGGGGCTCGATCTTGACTACGTCGGCGCCCATTTCGGAGAGGAGAGAGGCCGCCAGCGGCCCCGCGATGATCTGCGTACAGTCGAGTATCCGAACGCCTTCGAGCGCTCCCGCCATTTTGCTATCTCCCACACAAACCCGCGTCCCGGCGAGCCTGAGCTTCCTGCGATGCGGGGATGATAACCCGCGAGCCGGAATTTGGAAGACAAGAAAGCGAGGGGTTCGAACGAATCAGGCGGCTTTCGGGGTCTCGACGACCAGTCGTCCGCGGCCGGCCCGTTTGGCGGAGTAGAGCAACTTGTCGGCCGCCTCATACGTCTGGGCGAGGGATGCTTCGCGAGAAAGCTGCCCCTTGCCCAGCCACGGGGAGAGCCCGGCACTCACCGTCACGGTGACGGAGCCACCTCCGGGCAGGGGGATCGGAGTCGCGCCGACAGCGTCCAGCGCGGCGCTGCAGGCTTCCTCCGCGTCTGTGAAAGCGACGTGGAAGAGGGCGGCGAACTCCTCGCCACCAATGCGACCGAGCGTTGCCTGGTCGACGAGCGCATCGTTCAGGCGTTGCGTAACGTGTATGAGCACCCCGTCGCCCGCGGGGTGGCCATGCTCGTCATTGACCCCCTTGAAGAAGTCGATATCGAAGATCGCCACTGCGGTTGGTTTCGTCGAGGTTGCGGCAGTGAACCAGGCGTGCCGGTTCAGGACACCGGTCAGCATATCGTGGGTGGCCAGGTACTCCGCCTCTTCGCGCATCCGGTCGATCTCGGCGGCCTGGGTGGCGAGGACCATGGCGTTGCGCAGGAGCGACTCGTTCACATCCTGGAGCTGGTGTTCCCAGGTGAGGATGCGCTGGGCGGTCTTCATCCTGGCGGCCAGGTCGCCCTGGTTCAGGGGTTTTGTCAGGAAGTCGTCGACGCCGGCATCGAGGGCTTCAAGATGATCCTCCCGCTGGGCCCGCGCGGTGAGAAGAATGACATAGGTATAGGAGTCGGCGCCGCTCTGCCGGATGTTGCGGCAGAGTTCCAGTCCGTCCACCCCGGGCATCATCCAGTCGGAGATGACCAGTGAGAACGGGTCTTCCTGGTAGGCGTTCCACGCGTCGCGGCCATCCGTCGAGACGGTAACGGCATGCCCCATGCGCTCAAGAGTGCGCTGGAGGAGCAGCGCTGAGACCCGGTCGTCTTCGGCGATCAATATTCTCATGCCGCTGCCACGCCAAGCTCGGAAGTGAGCCATTCACTGAGTCGCCTGTATTCGGATTCGGCGCAGCGAAAGGCTTCAGCCGCTGCTGCCAGATCGGCCTCCTTCGCGGCGGTTTCGAGGGCCTGCAGAGTCGCTCCGCACGGTTCGGCACCGACGGCCCAGCAGCTGCCTTTTAGACGGTGCGCGAGAAGCTGGACGGTCCGGAGGTCGCCGCTGGTGAGAGCATCGCGAAGCTGCGGCCATACTTCGGTCGCGGACTCGGCAAACTGGCTTTCGAGCTCGCGGGCAAGGCTCACGTCGTCACCCGCCGATTCGAGCAGAAGGGCGGTATTGAGTGGGGGTGGCCCGGCTTGAACCGGTATCGCGAATGCGGCGATAGCCGGTGTCCAATGTCGAAGGGTTTCGAGCAGCGTGTCGGCCTTTACGGGCTTCCGCACGTAGTCGTCCATTCCCGCAGCGAGACACTGGTCGCGGTCACCTTCCAGGGCATTCGCAGTCATGGCGATGATCGGCACATGGCCGCCAGTCACCAGCTCCCGCTGCCGGATCGCCGCCGTCGTTTCGTAGCCATCGAGAAGGGGCATGTGGCAGTCCATCAGGACGATGTCGTACGCGACGTTCTTGACCGCTTCCATCGCCGCGAAGCCATCGGGGACGGTCGTGACCTCGCATTGCCATCGTTCGAGCATTCGAGCCGCGACTTTCTGGTTAATAGGATTGTCTTCCGCGAGGAGGACGCGGAGTCCCAAGAAGGTCTCGGGACGGGTGGGCAGCGGCGCTTCATGAACCGGGGCACGAGAAGTCGCCTCCCTGTCCATGACGTCGACCAGGGTGTTGTAGAGCTGTGATTGGCGCACCGGCTTGGTGAGGGCTGCCGCGAATCCCTTCTCTCGGTATTCGTCCGCTCTCACGATGCCCGCGGATGAAAGCAAGACGACCGGGATCGGGTTCTCCCCGCGGAACTTCTGAATCTGTGCGGTCGTTGCTTCTCCATCCAGCCCCGGCATCTGCAGGTCCATGAGCACCAGTGACGTCGCGGGGTTCTTCGCCAGCAGAGCAATGGCCTGCTGTCCCCCCTCGGCTTCGATGACCGAGCAACCCCACGAGGTCAGTTGCTCTCGGAGGATGCGCCTGTTGGTTGCGTTGTCATCGACGACCATGATTCGCCCGCCGCGCATGTAGTCAGGGAGGAGCGGGGTGGGCTCTGTGAGCGCCTGTCTTCCGATCGTGAGGTCGACCGCAAATGTGCTGCCACGGCCCGGCGTGCTGGTGACACCGATGGTGCCTCCCATGAGCTCGACGATCTGCTTTGAAATCGTCAGGCCGAGTCCCGTGCCGCCGAACCGGCGGGTTGAACTTCCATCGGCTTGCGTGAAGCTCTCGAAGATCGCCTGCTGCCGGTCCCGGGGGATTCCTATCCCCGTATCCGAGACGGACAGCCGAACTTTCGCACGGCCCGGGGCGTCTTCGAGCACCGTGGCTGCCAGGCCCACATCGCCGGAAGCGGTGAACTTGATCGCGTTTCCCATGAGGTTCACCAGCACCTGGCGAAGGCGTCCCGCGTCACCCTTCAGTTGCCAGGGGAAGGCGGCGGGTTCCATGGAGAGGGTGAACTCCAGTCCTTTCCGCTGCGCGACCGGGGCGAGCAGGTCAGCCACCTCCTCCATGACCGTGCGCAGGTTGAAGTCCGTGGTCTCGACGGTCATCTTCCCGGCTTCCAGCTTCGAGAAGTCGAGGATTTCGTCGATTACCGTGAGGAGGGCCTCCCCGCTGTCTCGAATGGTCTCAACGAAGTCTCTCTGTTCAGGAGCAAGGCGGGTCTGGAGGAGGAGTTCGGTCATGCCGATTACGCCGTTCATGGGCGTGCGGATCTCGTGACTCGTATTGGCAAGGAATTCGGATTTGGCTCGCGCCGAGGATTCGGCTTTCTCCGCCAGTTCCATCGCCTGGGCAGTGGAAACCTGTAGCTGCTCGTTGAGGGCGCGAAGGGCATCTTCGTCTTTCCGCCGCTGCGTGATATCGACGGAGACGCCAATCACGCCCGACACGCGGCCGGTCTCGTCGCGGAGCGGGGTTACCTGGGATTCCCACCAGAAGCCGCCGATCAAGCTCGTGTACGAAGTTTCTTCCCCCTGGAGCGCGTCACTGATACTGACGATGACCTCGGGCTGGTCGAGATAGACATCGAAGACGGATTTGCCGACGAGTTCGCCTGGTGCGAATCCGAGGTTGGAGAGGCCCCTGCCTTCCGAGAGGGTGAACACCCCCTCGCGGTTGGTTGAATAGAGGACGATAGGCGCGTTCGTGGCGACCGTCCGGAGGCGTTCTTCCGCCTTCCTTAGTTCTCGGGAGAGGCGAAGGCCCTCGATCGTCACGCTTGCCTGGGCGACGAGGTCCGCCAAAAACAGGGTCTCTTCGTCGTTGAATTCGTGACGAGTCGAGGAAAGGAACGTGACGGAGCCCATCACCGAGTCACGAAACACGATCGGGAAGTTTCCGATCGCGAGGATGTGGGCCCGCTGATAGTACGCGTGCGTTGCATCGTCCATTGGCATGTCGCTATCAGGGGCGAAGATGTCCCGATGCAGGATCGGCGCCCTGCTGCGAGCCAGCTCTTGGATAGTCGCGGCGCTTTGCTTCTTCGCACCACCGGACATCCGTTCACCCGTGTACATAGCGATATCGGTGCCGGAATAGCGGTTCACGTTCCCGGCGTGGTCGATGACCGTCTTGAGCGACTCGTCAACAAGCGTGACGGTGACCCATTCGAAGCCTGACGTGCGCGCGAGCGCGGTTGCCACGGAAGCGAGGACGCCGTCCATGTTCTCGGCCTGGCTGAACGCCGCCGAAAGATCGGCCAGCGCGCGGAACTGCGCCCGCTGGCGATCGCGGCGGTCACGGTCCAGCAGGCGGGTGACCAGCCTCCCGACCATCGGACGGGCGGCGGAGATGAACTGGGACTGGGCTTCAGAGAGGCCGTCGGGCCATGGCCCACGGATGACCATGAGCTCAGAGTTGCTCTCATCGCTGGGCAGGATCGAGACCACGTGCGTTGTTGCGACGCCGGTGGCGAGTCTGAAACCTTGGGTGACCAATCGGTCTCTGACCCGAAAGCCCGCCAACTCAACTTCGGGGGATGCTGCCAGCTCTTTCCAGGCGAGCCAATATCCCTTTTGCTTGATCTCGTAGTCGGTCGGGTGTTCCTCGGCGCCCAGTTTGATGAAGTGCGGGTCGCCGGCGCGAATGAGGTAAGCCTCTTCTGCTCCGAGGGCGTCCTGGATGATTCCGCAAGCCCGGAGCACGTCGCGTTCGGACGCGTCGTCCATCGGCGCCATCGCCATGCGGGACAGTTTCGCCAGGAAGTTCAGCATAGGATCTCCGGAGCGCTGTTGAGAAAAAGGGCTGCTCTTGTTTGAGTATCGGAAGGTGGGGGAGTGGGCTATAGGTGCAATTGTGAGGTCTAATATGTCTAGAGGTGCGGCCAAAAAGTCGATTCGGAACTGAATGGAGCT
>DATCGT010000061.1:0-9522 GCA_036508775.1 Tepidiformaceae bacterium
CCATCCCCGGTGTCGGCGAGATCGCTGCCGAGGTGATCCTGTCTGAAATCGGAGACGACATGACCCGGTTTCCAACTGTTGGCCATCTCATCTCCTGGGCCGGGCTCTGTCCCCGGAACGACGAGAGCGCGGGGAAGCGTCGTTCCACCCGCCTGCGCCAGGGCGCACCGTGGCTCAAGTCGCTCCTCGTGCAGTGCGCCTGGTCGGCCGTCCGCGTCAAGACGAGCTATCTCCGTGCCCAGTTCTTCCGCCTCAAGAGCAGGCGCGGACCCGGGAAGGCGATCGTCGCCGTCGCCGCCTCAATCCTCACCTCGGTCTACTTCATCCTCCGCGACGGCGTTGACTACCACGACCTCGGCGCCGACTATCTCGACCGTTCCGACAAGACCCGGGCCACCAGCCGCCTCGTCCGCGGTCTCATGAACCTCGGCTACGACGTTGAACCCAAAGCCACGGCCTGAGGGAGTTCAGTTTCTTGTTCGTTGGCTCTTCCTAACCGGCTGGCCGAGAGTGGTTTCCTTGAACAGGCCCAGCTGTCGTTCAAGCTTATTAGACAACCTTGAATAGGACCCGCAGTTATTCAAGGTTATGTGGTAACCTTGAATTGGCATATGGCTACTCTCATCTCGCTTCGCTGGGAACCAGCCCTAGCATCCGGCCTTCCTCGTCGCGATAGGCAGGGATGCGATTACGAGGCATACCTACCCGACACGCTGACGGATCGATGGATCACCCTGGATGGAAACGTAGCCGCCGACGTAACGGACGCCGAGGCCGCCGTGACTCGCCTCAACACTGAAGCAGTCGCCCTTTCCGACTCTGAGGCCCTCGCCCGACTCCTCCTTCGGGCGGAGGCGGTTGCTTCGTCTCAAATAGAAGGTCTCCAGATCGGTGCGCGGCGCCTTTTGCGTGCCGAAGCCGCCCGAGCGGCCGGCGAAAACTCATTTGATGTCACCGCCGAAGAGATTCTCGGTAACATCGGCGCGATGGCGTGGGCAACAGCCGTTGTCGCTCAGGCCGACCAGATCACGATCGACCACCTGATCGAAATCCATCGACGGCTCCTCGCTGGAACTCGTCTTGATGACCGCGCTGGACGAATCCGTGAAGACCAGAACTGGATAGGCGGTAGCGGCTTCAATCCCTGCAGCGCGAGGTTTGTCCCTCCTCCACCCGAACACGTACTCCGACTGCTGGACGATCTCTGCGCTTTCTGCAACCGGGACGACTTGCCGGCAATCGCTCAGGCCGCCATTGCCCACGCCCAATTCGAAACCATCCATCCCTTCGCGGACGGAAATGGCCGCACCGGGCGAGCCCTCATCCACGTTGTGTTGCGGCGGCGTGGACTTGCGCCTCGAGTTGTGCCTCCCGTCTCTCTCATCCTTGCAACATGGGCGAACGAATACGTGGACGCCCTAACAGGCACCCGGTATGTTGCCGACCCTACATCTCCCGCCGCACACAATGGGTTGAACCGATGGGTCGCACTCTTCGCGGCAGCCATGGTGCGAGCGGTGCGGGACGTCCAAGGTTATGAAGATCGGATCAGGGGCCTCCAAGCGACTTGGCGAAAGGGGCTCGGTCAAGTCCGCCGAAACTCCGCGACCGAACTTTTGCTCTCAGCTATCACTGGAGCGCCAGTCGTCACGGTAGCCAGCGCTTCCGAGCTTATCCATCGAAGCTTTCAGGCCACCAATGAGGCTGTGAATCGACTCGTGGAAGCAGGCATCCTAACTCCGGTGAAAATCGGTCGGCGCGACCGGGCGTTCGAAGCCGCTGAACTCATCGAGGCTTTTACAGATCTCGAGCGTCAGGCTGCTAGCCCGGACGGTGACACTCGAATCTCACCACCCTCTCGGGCCACGCCGCGGCGGCCTCGCGCGTAAGTCTGTCGAACTGAGTGACTGCGAATCGGCCCGCATGTGGCATGATTGAGCGGCAATGACGACAGTTACAGCGTACGTGGAGCGGGATCCCGAAAGCGGCATGTATGTGGCCGTGGTGCCGGGAGTCCGCGGCGCGCACACGCAGGCCGAGTCACTTGACGCCCTGAAGGCGAACCTTGAAGAAGTGCTCGCCCTTTGTGTGGAAGAGGGCTGGCTCACTCCTGAGAACGCACCACATTTCAGCGGGCTTCAGCAGGTGGAAATTCGCGTGTGAGCCGGCTGCCGGCGGTCAGGTTTACCGAGGTTGACCGGGCGCTGCGGCGGCTCGGATTCGCGGTGAGCCGCCAACGCGGGAGTCACGTCTCTTATCGGCACGCCGATGGCCGTGGGACAACGGTGCCGAACCACGGGAGCAAAGACATCGCGCTACCGTTGCTTCGGGAAATCTTGCGGGAGGCCGAACTCACCGACGACGAGTTCACTGCCGCGATCCGCGGCTGACACCTCGAAGTGGGCGGCGGCGCTACGGCAGCCGGTATTTCTTCTTGAAGTCGGTATCCGCGAGGTATTCGCCACGGCCGAAGGCAGCGTCGGCTTCGTGGATCACGACCATCTCGTCTTCCGACAGCCGGTCCGGATCGGCCCGCATGTTGAGGAAGTCGAGCAGACGCCGGGCGGCCTCATCGTCGAGGCCGTTGACGATCTTAATGATTTCGTCTCTTGGGCTGCGAGGAGAGGCCATGGAGCAATTGTATTGCACCGACCTGATTCCTTTTGGGCGGACGACCGCGTCGCGGGGGCTGGCATAAGGTGGGGCGATGGGATGCACGCTTTGCAGGACCGGCCGGGCCAAACCGGGTGAGGCGACGGTCACGTTGCAGCGGGGCGGAACGACGGTGATCATCAAAGCTGTCCCGGCTGACGTTTGTGACAATTGCGGTGAGTATTACCTCTCCGAAGAGGTCTCGGAGCGTCTCATGGACTGCGCCGAAGCGGCCGTTCGGAGGGGCGCTGAAGTAGAGATCCTGCGGTACACCGCGTAGACGCAGCTACCCCTCGTGGCGCAGGACGGCTATTCGATCTTCGCGCCTTTCGACAGATTGCAGCGCATGCATAACAGTCGAACGTTCGCGGGTGTAGCGCTGGCTCCGCCTTTGGAGAATGGGAGGTCGTGGTCGAAGTGAAGTTGGTCTGTGGCGCCGCAGAGGACGCAGCGACCACGGTCTCGCTTGTAGACCTCCTGCTTCACCCACGTGGGTATCTGCCGTGTCTGTGCTATCTCCTGCGCGCTGGCGAGCGGAGCAGCCTCGCCGTTCGGTTCGTCGATGGCCTGAAGAACGAATTTGAACACGTCTCGACCGCCGCTGAACTCTATCCGATAGTCCTTGAGCAGGAAGGCCCCTCGAAAGTTCCACATCCCTTTGATGAGCTTCTCGTAGACATGGAATCTGGCTGGCGGCACCTCGGCCCGCCTGTATCGGTCAGTCCAGTCGGCGAACTTCGCGTTCTCCCCGCGGCGCGGCTGGTCAACCGTCTTGGGGTTGGGGGTCACGGGCGTTCGAGGTGCGTCGTGTCCCTCATAAACAAGGTTGCCATCGTCATCGAGGATGTCGGCATAGGGCGCATTGGGCCGCTGGGACATGAGGATGATTCCGTGCAACGGCGGTGGCCGAAAGGTCATGCCCTTCTGAAGCATGCCCGCCTGCTCGAACTCGCACATCTGGTAGAAGGTAACGACGTCGTCAGGCCGCACCGCGCCAGGATGAGCGGTGCCAGGCAACGTGCAAGCGGGAGCCGCGTTCGGGGCCCCTCGCCCATTGATCCCCTGCCGCCCGTTCGGTAACCTGTTTCTGTGGGGATTAGCACTCCGCGCAACTGAGTGCTAACAGACCATATAGGGTTGATAATGGGATTGTCAGATCGCCGGGGGCGCATCCTCGCTTTCATCGTCGATGACTACGTCGATTCGGCTCAGCCGGTCGGCTCGCAGTCGCTTGTCGCACGGCATGCCCTCGGGCTGTCGTCCGCGACGGTGCGCAACGAGATGGCGGCCCTCGAAGACGAGGGGCTGATCACCCACCCCCACACGTCGGCGGGGCGCATCCCTTCCAACCGCGGCTATCGCTACTACGTGTCGTCGCTCATGCCGGAGCGCGACCTGACCACGCAGGAGCGGCTGACGATTCTCCACCAGTTCCACCAGTCGGCGCGGCAGCTTGAAGAGTGGGTCGGGCTGGCGGCGAGCGTGCTGGCGAACTCGGTCCACAACATGGCGCTGATTACGCAGCCCCGGACGGTCGAGGTGCGGCTGAAGCAGCTTCAGCTCGTCGAACTGACCGACAACCGGGCGCTGCTGGTCGTGGTGACCGCGGACGCCTCGGTGCACCAGCAGACGCTCGAACTGCCCGTGGCGATGAGCCAGGAGGCGCTGACGCGGCTCGCGAACCGTTTGAACGGCGAATTCGGCGGCAAGATGGCGGCGGAATTCCCCGCGCCCTCTGCGACGGAACCGCTGAGCCCGGCCGAGGCGATCGTCGTCGCGGCCGTGACGGACCTGCTGCTGCGCGAGCAGCGTGCGGCGGTCGAAGCCCCGGTAGTCGAAGGGATGCGGGACCTCCTGCGCCAGCCGGAGTTCGGCGACTCGGACCGGATGCTCGATACCATCGAAGCGGTGGGCGAACGCAAGCTGCGGAGCGCGATCCCCTCGGGGGCGGTGGGCGAGGCAGACGTCGCGGTCGTCATCGGTGACGAAAACCGCGAGGGTCCCTACCAGGACATGAGCTTCGTGCTGGCTCGATACGGGCCGCCGGGAGGCGCCGGTGGCGTGCTCGGCGTCCTCGGGCCAACGAGAATGGCCTACGGCGATGCCGTCGCCCATGTGCGGTACGTCTCGGACGTGCTCACGAAGTTGATAGGCGACTTCTACGGGGACGAGTAACGGCTCGACCCGGCCGGCATCTTCGCCGGTGATGAGAATCGGAACCCATTACTGGAGGTCTGGATGACACAGGAAGAGGAACGTATCGTCGACAAGCGCGCGGCTTCACGCATGCATGACGACGCGGCGGAAGAATCCGCTTCGGCGCAGGCGGAAACCCACGAGAAGAAGCGCGGTTCCAAAGACGGCGCGGCTGAACTCGCCGCCGAGAAGGAAAAGGCCGAGACCTACTACAGGAACTGGCAGCGCAGTGCCGCCGACTTCGTCAACTACAAACGGCGCATCGAACAGGAGCGGGGCGAATCGGCCCGCTTCGCAAGCGCGGCGCTCGTCATCAACATGCTGCCCGTGTACGACGACTTGGACCGGGCGGTGAGCACCGTCGACGCGAGCCTGGCGGGCCTGAACTGGGTGCAGGGCGTCATGGCCATCCACAAGAAGTTCGGGCTGCTCCTGCAGGCCATGGGCGTGACCGAAGTAACGGCCGAGGGCGAGAAGTTCGACCCGGCCATCCACGAAGCCATCAGCAGCCAGCCGGGCCCCGAGGGCAAGGTGCTGCACGTGGTCCAGAAGGGCTATTCCCTTAGCGACAAAGTGATCCGCCCGGCGATGGTGATCGTCGGCGACGGATCGTAAGCAACGACCAACTAACGGCCTCCGGCCGGAACAGGGGCCCTGCCCCGGGAGAACAACATGGCAAAAGTCATTGGCATTGACCTCGGTACCACGAACAGCTGCATGGCCGTGATGGAAGGCGGCGAGCCCGTCGTCATCCCGAACGCCGAAGGCGGGCGCACGACGCCGTCGATCGTGGCGATCACGAAGACCGGCGAGCGCCTCGTGGGGCAGATCGCAAAGCGGCAGGCGGTTACGAATGCCGAGAACACGATCTTCAGCATCAAGCGTTTCATGGGCCGGAAAGCGACCGACCCGGAAGTGCAGCGCGATGTGAAGCTCGTCCCCTACAAGGTCTCGGGCGCGAAGAACGGCGACGCGCAGGTCGCGATGGGCGACAAGGCGTACAGCGCGCCGGAAGTCAGCGCGATGATCCTCCAGAAGCTCAAGGCCGACGCGGAGGCCTATCTGGGCGAGCCGGTGCGGGAAGCGGTCATCACCGTCCCGGCCTACTTCAACGACGCCCAGCGGCAGGCGACGAAGGACGCGGGCAAGATCGCGGGCCTCGAAGTGCTCCGCATCATCAACGAGCCGACTGCCGCATCGCTGGCCTACGGGCTCGACAAGGTCCACGAGGAAGTCATTGCGGTCTATGACCTCGGCGGGGGCACCTTCGACATCTCGATCCTCGAACTGGGCGAAGGCACCTTCCAGGTCCTGAGCACGAACGGTGACACCCACCTCGGCGGCGACGACTTCGACCAGCGCGTCATCGACTGGCTGATCGACGAGTTCAAGAAGACCGAGGGCATCGACCTGCGCAACGACCGGCAGGCTCTGCAACGCCTCAAGGCCGAGGCCGAGAAGGCGAAGATCGAGCTCTCCAGCGCGCAGTCGACCGATATCAACCTGCCGTTTATCACGGCGGACGCGACCGGTCCGAAGCACCTCAACGTGTCCCTCACGCGCTCGAAGCTCGAGCAGCTCGTTGGCGACTTGCTGACCGGGACGCTCGAGCCCGTGAAGAAGGCGCTCGCGGACGCCGGCAAGAGCCCGAGCCAGATCGACGAGGTCGTACTCGTCGGCGGCCAGACGCGCATGCCGTCGGTCCAGAAGATCGTGGCCGACTTCTTCGGGAAAGAGCCCCACAAAGGCGTGAACCCGGACGAGGTCGTGGCGATTGGCGCGGCCATCCAGGCGGGCGTGCTCAAAGGCGAGGTGAAGGACGTCCTCCTCCTCGACGTGACGCCGCTGACGCTCGGCATCGAGACGCTGGGCGGCGTCATGACGCCGATCATCACGCGCAACACGACCATCCCGACGGCGAAGAGCCAGGTGTTCTCGACGGCAGCGGACAGCCAGCCAAGCGTGGAAATCGTCGTCCTCCAGGGCGAACGGCCGATGGCGACCGACAACAAGTCGCTGGGGCGGTTCGTGCTCGACGGGATCCTGCCAGCGCCGCGCGGCGTGCCGCAGGTCGAAGTCACCTTCGACATCGACGCGAACGGCATCGTCAATGTGTCGGCGCGCGACAAGGGCACCGGCAAGGAACAGAAGATCACGATCACGGCCTCGAGCGGCCTGACGAAGGACGAGATCGTGAAGATGCAGCGCGACGCGGAACTGCACGCCGACGAAGACAAGCGCCGGCGCGACCTCATCGAATTGCGGAACCTTGCAGACTCGACCGCCTACCAGGCGGAGAAGACGCTGCGCGACAACGCCGACAAGATCGACGCCGCCTTGAAGACGGAGGTCGAGGAGAAGGCAAAGGAAGTTCGCTCGGCGATGGAGACCGAGGACCAGGACCGTATCCGGCAGGCGCTCGAAGTGCTGACGGCGTCGATGCAGAAGATCGGCGAGGCGGTTTACGGCCAGGGCGAAGCGGCGGAGGGCGCTCCGACCGGCGAGCCCGAGAAGGGTCCGTCCGAGGAAGGGACCGTCGAAGGCGAGTTCCGCGAAGTCTAGTCGCTGGCCTGGCATCGAATCCCAGAGGGGGTGGCCGTGTAACGGCCACCCCCTCTGCATTCCCTCAGGGAAGGAACTGCTGGACAGATTCGGGTGGTCGTTTCCACCTCCGCGGTCCCCCCATGGTTGTTACAGTGTTCTTTGACAGGCGTATGAAGGGACGAATGCATGTTCTTCTCGACGAATGGTCACCCTGAACCTAACGCCGGAGGAATGCTTCATTGCAGTACAGGCGCACGGTGAGGCGGCATGGTTGCTTAGCGAACCAGAGAGTCGCGGATTACTCCTAATTCCTTCTCGAGTGTTTCACGCACTTTCGGTGGAGTGCCTTCGATTTCATCAGCCGCAGTTCGAATAGCTGTCGGCAATCGGTCGAGGAGGTCCGCGATGAGTGCCGCCGCCCGCGCCTTGGGCATTCCCCAACCTTCGGCCTCTGCCACGAGGCGAGGGCTTGTTACTCGAGGGAGATGCTGCACTGTATCGACGTACATCGCGAGGCGGTCGTCGAGCGCGTCGTATGCCGGGTTCCGCTCGGAATAGCTCAAAGTCGAAACCAAATCGTACAGGGGCGCCAGCTGGAGACTTCCGTCCTCGCCGTAGAGAAGGGAGAAGTTCTTCCCGTGGGCATCGGCGTTGCCTAGAAGGACATTTAGCGTCGTGGCCTTGAACAATGCGTCCGGGGAATCGGGATCCGCGGGGGCAACGACTCGGTCATATCGTTTGACAGCGAGTAGATTCCGACCTTCAACAGAGATCACTTCAACCTCCGCTGCTGGAAGTCCTGCGTGTTTCGCGACACGCATACAAAAGGCTTCATTCTCGACGGTGTTCGGATATACCGCGTGTTGAGGCTTGACGATGTGCGTTGAGGGGGCGCCATCGACGGGGAGTCCCCATCTTCCGTCCGGCATCCGCGTCAACGCGAGCTTGTCCTGCACGCCGGCCAGTGAAAGCCGAACGCGGGTGTCCCTCCCAACCGCTAGCGGGCGTGCAGGTAGACCGCGAATCAGATCGCCCAGCTCTGTCTCCGAAAGTGGTGTTGCCCTAAACGTCGTCGGTTGATCTGGAGTGGTTCCGTCGTCAGGAACGACCATGAGTGCTCCAGCACAGTCTCTCCCGAGCACTCGTATGAGTCCGAATGTGTCTTTCGCAACGAGATCAAACGAAGCTGCAATCGTGGCACGCGATTCGGCTTCCGGCAGCAGGCCGTCGAGAAAGGCTCGTGTGGCACCGTTCGGATAGCCGGTCTCAAGCAATGGCAGATGCAAGGAGAGCAGGGGCATGCCCAGAGGGAAGCGATCGAGCGCCTCTCTCGTATAGGTCAGGCGAAGGTCGCCGCCCCGACGTTGCTCGATAGTGGCGACCCGAATCCTGTAAAGCCATACGGCGAGCCCGTCTGGCATCACCAGTTCGCTTTCTGTAGGGTCATCCGGACACCCAACTCATGAAACAGCCTTAGGAGTCGGCGTGTTTGCTCCGTCTCGCGTCCGCGTTCAAGGTCCGACAGATAAGTGCGATTCAGCCCTGTGCGCCTTGCGAGCTCCGCCTGCGTCAGCCCCACAGCTTGTCTGTAGTGCTTAATGGCTAGTCCGAGCGATTCAGGCGAGTAGATTCGGAAGGGTTGTTCGTCGGCCATCAAGGACTCCTTTGCCCGCATTTACGGACATCCCATCCCATTATGCATCATGTCTTGATTTCAGGGCACACGAGATTCTCTGTATCCGAAAATCAAGACATTCGTGCCGGGATGAAAGGATGTCGGAATTTCCGGACAAAGGTCCCGAGCTTGAGCGGGTACCCTGCTGGCCGTTGGTACGGCTGGAGGGATTCGAACCCTGACCCACTGTTCCGAAATTAGCCTGCCAGGTTTCGTGCCAAGACGCCCCGATTTGAATCTGAGCCGACCTTTTCGACACCCTGTCCATGAAGCTTCACGATTGGGGCCTTGAGGGGGCAGTTCCACCCGTCACAAGCTACGCCAAGTCCAGACCGCGACCGAAGGCGGCGGTCTGGCAGGTTGGCCTTCCAAGCCCGAGGCTCTATACGGTGTCCGCTAGCTTCGCCGCAGCGAAGCTAAATGTGTCCAGTTATCCGCTCTACGGCTCGCTGTCC
>DATCGT010000062.1:0-3257 GCA_036508775.1 Tepidiformaceae bacterium
CGCGCCATCCTGGTGGTTCTGGATCACGATTGAGGTGAGCATCCCCGCGTAGTCCGCGTCAGGCCCCGTGTAGCGGTTGTCGAGGATCTGGATGATGTCATAAGAGAGGCCCGCCCCTGGCGACATTCGATGTCGCGCTCGACGCGCATTATGGGGGCGTAAACGGCAATCGAACAGATCTTTGGTGAGGCCGTCACCGTCCCGCTGATTCCGGAGGTGTCACCTACGGTAGACTGTTAGCGGGTGACGACGCTCTCAAGGCGACTGTTCTTGCGCTGGCTTGCGGGCGTCGGCGCCGCCTTCGTCGCCCTGCGCCCTGGGGTTCGGGTAGTACGCGCGGAAGGCCGGTCCCACGAGGACCTGGTTGATGACGCGGACGGATTCGCCCTCGGCGTATTGCAGGGATGCCAGCTAGAGCAGGGTCGCATCGTTGCTCATGGCCCCGCTTCTTTCACCTCGCGCGAATTAGTGGCGAACGCGCCATTCACCCACGCCGGCCTTCACTGGGAGGCGGAGAGCGGTGGCAATGAGCTGGTGTTCGCGCTTCGCGCCCGCGACATCGTCGGGACATGGAGCCCGTGGCGCCCAGTTCGAGTGGAACGCCGGGACGGCGAGTGCCCCGCAGACGGCGTGTTCGCTGCGCTCGCCTTCACCGGCGAACACACCCGAGCCCTGCAATATCGGGTGGACTTCCCCGGCGGCCCGGTCTCGCTCGAGCGGGTCGTCGCGTCGGCCCTCTCCTCTCCGACGGCGCCACTGGAGAGCGCGGACGGACTCACTGTGCGTCGACTCGACGAAGGGTTATCGTCGCCACCCGCACCGGTCGGCGCGCGGATCATATTGCCACTAGTCGCCGACGACACTTTCGTGCTGCCAGGAGACGCGACACACGCCTCTGATCCCTGGCATGGCCGATTGCTCGAGGTCATCCCGCGCGAGGTCTGGGGCGCCGACGAATCGCTGCGCTTCGACGGCGACGGCCGTGAGCTCTGGCACGAGATGTTCGTCCCCGTCCGAGCGCTGGTGGTTCACCACGCGAGTAGCCGTAACAGTTACGACTCGCCCGAAGAGGCGGCAACCGACATCCGCGCCATTCACTATTACCATTCCGTCATCGAGGGCTGGCACGACATCGGCTACAACGCGCTCCTCGACCGCTTCGGCAACCTTTACGAAGGCCGCCATGGGCGCGGAGGCGATCCCGGCGACCTCGCCCCGAGGGAGGTACTGAGCGAGGGTGTCTCCGGAGGGCACGTCCACCTGCACAATTACGGTAGCGCTGGCATCGGCATGCTCGGCGACGCCACCGCGGACGGCTGGCCCCTCGTCGCTCCCGAAGGCCCCATGTGGGAGGCGCTTGTCCGTTACTGCAGCTTTGAGGCCGCCCGCGCGGGCCTGCGCCTCCTCGATCCCGCCTACCCAGGCGTCGCCGCGACCTCCGATTTCCTCCGCTCGGACAACGCCTGGCACGACGGGATCCCGAATCTCGGCAGCCATCGCGACTCCGAACAAACCCTCTGCCCGGGGGATATTGTCATTAATCTGCTCCCCGATCTCCGTGCGGCGGTCGATGCGTCGCTCGCCGGTATGAGCCGCTCGGGCGTGTCGCTGGCGCGGGTCGGCCCGGCGGAGCGCGAGGCGCTACCCGGGACGCGGATCAGCTATCGCTGGTACGCGGACCAGCCTGAGCCGGGCTGGGAGCTCGTAGGGTTCCAGTACGCGATCGAGACGTGGTTCAAACCTGAGGGGAACGACGACATCACCTACCTCCATGGCTACACAGCCGAGCAGCAGCCCCGGCTTGCCTGGACGAGCGTTTCGCCAGGCCAACTCGATCTCTCGTTCGTCGCCGAGCAGCCGGGGCAGTACACGATGCACGTGCGGGCGTTACTGCGCGGACCCGGCGGCCTTGCTCCAGCAGCGTTCGAAGCCCACGACAGCGTCCTCATCCGCCAGGAACCCGCTACCAGCCCATGACGTCGGCGATGGAGCCGATGCTGTATCCCTGGGCTCGAAGCCCGTCGATGAGCATCTGAAGTGCCGGCCCGTCTTGTGACTGGGAGCCTACGTGGAAGAGGTAGATCGCTCCTGGGGACGACAGCGATAGGCAGCGATCAAGGATCTGCGAAATACTGAGGCCGTTCCAGCCGAGCGAGTCGACCGTCCACCAGATGTTGAAGTTGTAGCCGAAGCCCGCGAGGTCGCTGTTGACGCTGGCGTTGTAGGCGCCGTACGGCGAGCGGAAGAACGGCTTCGTGCCGATGCCCGCGATCGACTGGATCACGCTGTCAGTGCTATCGACCTCGTCCTGGCGCGCTGCGCTGCTGATCGTGGTGAAGTCGGGGTGGTCGTAGCTATGGTTGATGAGTTGATGCCCATCTCCGACGATGCGCTGGAGGAGCGCCGGGTTCGCCGTCGCCCACAAGCCGGTAATGCCGAAGCTGGCACGGATGTGATTGGCGGCGAGCGTATCGAGGATCATCGAGGTGTAGCCCGCGTCCGACCCGGCATCGAAGGAGAATGCGATCATCTGCCTCGAACTGTCGCCGTGGAAGACCATGGTCGCCGGAGCGGGCCCGCTGAGAGGTGCTGGTAACGGACCCTGGCGGTAGACGACGATGGTTTGGCCCGGAGCTGAGATGGTTGAGCGCGACCAGCGCTCCCGAGGTCGTGCCGTAGCGAAGCGCGATCGCATAGAGGTTGTCGCCGGGCTGGACCACGTAGGTAGCCGGCACGGGGACGCCGTCCATCGCCAGGGCGGGCAACACGAGCCGGTGGACCAGTGCCGGAGCGTCGGAGCCCTTCGCTGCGTTGCCGGCAGGCAGGCCAAAGACTGCGAAGACAGCCAACAGCAAGGCGACGGTCCGGATCACTCGCTCACACTAACAGCCGTGCAGGAGTGGCGACCAGATGTATGCCTCGGTCGTCGAGGACCAGCCGAAGCACGATCCTCTTCCGTGTCGGTCAACGGCGACAACAGATGCTCGCCGATTCGTAGATTCACGCCCATGGTTTCAACCACTGTTCCCTCTTGCGCCAGTCGGTCACGGCGCACCCCGCCTGCAACGGACTACGGATCGGAACGACGCCCAGTTCAGGGACGACCCTACCGAAGGCATTGCCAGCAGCACCGTCGACCGATCAAGGGTGACAAGCAGCGCCGGGCATGTCGGACTCAGATGCAAAAGTGGTGGGCGATGAGGGGCTCGAACCCCCGACCCCCTCGGTGTAAAAGTGGCCCGGCTCGTCTTCCGATG
>DATCGT010000063.1:0-10315 GCA_036508775.1 Tepidiformaceae bacterium
GCGCTACCGCTGAGCGGGCCATGCGCGAAGTGGTCGCAGCGGGCAACGCCGACCTGGCAGCCTCCGGCAGCGACACCCGTCTCGACATCGAGGAGATCGTCGAACGGCTCTTCGCCCTCACCGCGACCATGGGCGAATACCGCACCAGCATGGTCATCGACTATCTTTCCGGCCGTGAACTGGAGGTCGAGGCCATCCTGCGCGAGCCTTCCCACCGCGCCGCCATTCTTGGGGTCTCAGTTCCGACGATCGATGCGCTGTACGCCCTTGTCCGCGCCGCCGAGTTCCGGCGCCGGGGCCTGATCACCCCGCTGACCCCTTAATCTCAGTCGACGACAGGCTCTTCATCGACGGGCTCCACGGTCAGCTTCAGACCATCCCGGCCCGTCACGACGACCGGTGCGCCCTCTTCCACCGGGCGAACGGCGGTCGCCTGCCATCGTTCGCCGCCGACGATGACGACACCACCCGGCGCCAAGGCGGACACAGCTGTCCCACGAGCGCCGACCACCCGCTCAGCACTCATGAAGAGCGGAAGCCTGCGCGCACGCACGAGATTGATCGCCAGCGCAATGATCGCCACCGCGACAAGGCTGGGTATGGCCCCTACAAGCCAACGCGACACCTGGAAGGCAGCGTTGTTCGTGTTCGTCAGGAGTAGGCCCGACACGGCCATCGCGACGGCGCCGCCAATCGCAAGGAGACCGTGGGCCCCGGCATGGAGTTCGAGCGCGAGGAGGATGATCGCCACCCCCATGATCGCGACCCCTGCCCAGTTCGTCGGCAGGTTTCCCAGCGCGAAGAAGCTCACGATCAGTGAGAGGGCTCCGGCGACGCCCAGCACTATGGTCGGGTGGAAGAGTTCGACCAGCAACGCGATCGATCCGACTGTGAGCAGCAGGTAGGCGATGTTCGGGTCGCTGATCGCGAACAGGAATTGTTCGAAAAGGTTCATCGAGTTGTCGTGGATGGGTGCGGTCGCCGTGGCCAGCTGGACGCTCTGCCCGCCATTGAGAGTGACGGTTCGCCCGTTGACCTGCTGGAGCAGTTGATCCAGCGTTGGGGCCACCAGGTCGACCACCTGCTGCTGCACGGCGTCCGTCTCGGTTGCAGAGACGCTCTGGCGCACGGCCGACTCAGCCCAGTCGGCGTTGCGTCCTCGCAGTTCGGCGATCCCACGGATGTACGCCACCGCATCGTTCTCGACCTTCGTGCCAAGCGTTCCCGTTATGTCGCCACCGCTGCTGTCGACCGGGTGGGCGGCGCCGATCGCTGTGTTCGGAGCCATCGCCGCGATGTTGCCGGCCAACGTGATGAACGTGCCCGCCGATGCCGCCCGCGCCCCTGTCGGCGACACGTAGACGATGACGGGCACCGCTGAGTTCTCGATCGTCTGCACGATGTCGCGCATCGAAGAGTCGAGGCCACCCGGCGTATCGAGTTTGATCACCACGACGCCCGCGTGGGCGTCGTTCGCATCGCCGATCCCCCGCTTGAGATAGTTTGCCATCACGGGATTGATCTCGCCGCGCGCCGTAAGCACATCGACCCCGCCCGCGTTGTCCCGGCTGCCCGAACATGCGGTGACTGCGCCGATCTCAACGGCCATGAGCAGCAGCAGAGCGATGCTCCGCCATCCGACTGAGATTCGCACCGGGCGCCGAATGCGCGGCAGCCAGCCGCCCGCTATCGCCATCTGACGTCCAGCTTCTCGGCGGGGGCACCTGGCATCGAAATCCTCCTGGCAGGCGATCTCTGGCTCAGGCCGGCGTCGTGGGCGGGCGAGGGGCCACCGCGGCGTTTCCTGGAGCCGCAAAGGTCCCCGCGATGCCCTGGACGAAGCTCGTCAGTTCCATCGGAACGATCCATTTCGCCGCTGGACTGTTCCCGAGCACCTTCATCATGTCAAGGTACTGGAGGCTCATGGTCTTCTCGTCGATGCCGCTCGCCGTCTCGAAGATCTTCTGCAGTGCCAGCGCGAAGCCCTCCGCGTTGAGGACCGCTGCCTGCCTCTTCGCTTCGGCCTCGAGGATCGTCGCCTCTTTCTGCCCCTGTGCGTTGAGCACGGCGGATTGCCGGTTGCCATCGGCGATCGTGATCGCTGCTTCGCGCGTGCCTTCCGCTTCGGTCACCACCGCCCGGCGTCCACGTTCCGCCGACATCTGCCGGCTCATGGCGGTCTGGATCTCCGCCGGCGGGAGGATCTCGCGGATCTCGACCGCGTTGATCTTGACGCCCCACCGCTCGGTGACCTCGTCCAGCTTCTCGCGCATGGTGGTGTTGATGCGTTCGCGCTGGGCGAGCACATCGTCGAGTGAAATGTCGCCGACGACCGACCGCAGCGTCGTGACCGCGATGCTTTCAGCGGCGTAGCGATAGTTCGCCACCTGCATCACGCTCGCTTCGGGGTTCACCACACGCATGAACACAATCAGGTCGATCGTGACCGGCGCATTGTCCTTGGTGATGCACTTCTGCGGGGCCAGCTCGACGACGTCCTCGCGCAGGTCGACGACACGGAGCTTGTGCATGAACGGAATCACCCAGATCAACCCGGGGCCACGCGGCTGCAGATCGTAGCGCCCGAACTTGAATCGGATGACCCGCTGGTACTCAGGAACGATTTTGAAGAAGAGTGCCATGACCGCCTCCTGCGTCGGCGCGTCACACCCCTGCTAAGGTACGGCGGACTTCCCGGGGCTGGATGGCTGATACTGGTACCCGGTACTGTCCGCCTCGATCGGGGCTTCCCCGCACGCTGCGCCCGAAGGATATCGAGATTCGAACGGCCTGTATACGCCGCCCGGCCGAGCCGGATCCGATCCAGACCGGGCGCATACCCTGAGCCGCCATTGGAACTGGCGAGTTCTCGAACTCGGTCTCGCGATCCTCAGATCAACGGAACTCTGCTGCCACTTCCGTGATGAACCGGTCGAGCGTTTCTTTCCGCCGCGCACCGCGACCCATGTTGAAGTCCGGGATGATCATCTCCTCGACCCCCGCCGCCCGGTACTCCGCCACGATCTGCTTCACCTCTGCGACGTTCCCCGCGATCGCCGGGCGCCCCGGCCCGCGCATCCGCGCGACCAGTTCCTTGTCGTCAGAAAGCGTGAGCATCGCCTGGGCGCTGTGCCTGATCGACTTCGGATCCCGGCCCAGCTCAGTGCAGTACCGGTCGAGGATCGCTCCTTTTTGCGCCAGCAGCTCCGGCGTGCCCCAGACGTTCCACTCGCTCGCGTACTTCGCCGCGATGCGGAGCGTCTTCTGCTCCCCTCCGCCACCGATAAGCAGTGGCAAGGGCTTCTGCACCGGCTTCGGGTCCAGGGGGGCGTCGGTCAGCTGGTAGTACTTCCCCGCGAAGTTCGTCCGGTCGTTCTCGAAGAGGCTCTTGATGACCTGGCAGGCTTCGTCGAGCCGGTTCAGACGCCCGCCGATGGTATGAAACGGTATGCCGTATTTGGTGTGCTCGTTCTCCTGCCACCCGGACCCCAGCCCCAGCGTCAGTCGCCCGCCGCTGATCATGTCCACGTTTGCCGCCATCTTCGCCAGGACCGCCGGCTCCCGGTACGTGTTCCCGGTTACCAGCGTCCCAATTCGAACGCGCGGCACGCTCACAGCCAGCGCCGCGACCGTCGTCCAGCATTCGTTCGTCGGCCCGACCGCGTCAGCCGTGTTCGGCATGAAGTGATCGGCAATCCAGATCCCGTCCCAGCCGGTCGCTTCGGCATGCTTCGAGATATCGAGGAGGTCTTCCCACGGACCGGCCGCATTCGGCCACACACTGAAGCGCATTACGTTCTCCTGAAGTCAGTCATTGAAGTGCCGTGATAATACCTTCGCGGCGGCTCTGTGCAGACCGCGGCTTCACCGGGCTAGTCCCGGATGAACGCCGACAACGCCCGCTGCCGCGAGTGCGTTCACTGCATCTGCCTTCAAGCCCAACTCCTGGGCCAGCACCTCCACCGTGTGCTCGCCGAGCAACGGTGCCGCGACCATCTCCACGTTTGAATCGCTCAGGTGTATCGGCGGGGCCAGCTCCTCGATCGCGCCCGCCACCGGATGAGTCACCGTGCGGATCATGTTCCGCGCACGGAGGTGCCGGTCGTGGAGTATGTCCTTCGAATCATAGACAGCACTGCAGGGAACGCCCACCGCCCCGAGCGTCTCCATCACCTCGAACTTCGTTCGCTGCAGGGTCCACGCCGAGATCTCGTTGAAGAGTTCGTCGCCGTGCTTCCGTCGTTCCATACCGGTCGCGAACCGGGGGTCCGCCGCGAGTTCTGGCTTCCCAATCGCCCCCACCAGGGCGTCCCACATGCGCGTCGTTGCGATGAAGACGAGCGCATAATCGTTGTCGCCACCGCCGGCGCACGGGTACACGTCAGTCGGCGACACGGTCCGGTTCCCGCGCCGCTCGATGGGGCTCGGCGCGTACTCACGGTGCGACATCGGCTCACGCATGAAGCTCGCGATGGTCTCCTGCATGGCGATCTCGATGAGCTGCCCCTTCCCGGTCCGTTGCCGCTGGATGTACGCCGCCAGGATTCCCATGGCGCAATGCATCCCGGACCCGGTGTCGCCGAAGGTCGCACCCGGCGTCATCGGCGGACCGTCGTGCTCCCCGGTCACGCTCACCGACCCGCCCGCTGCCTGTGCCACGCGGTCGAAGCACCGGAACTCCGAGTACGGCCCGTAGGTCCCGAATCCTTTGATCGTCCCGTAGATCAGGGAGGGGTTGACCTCCTTCAGAACGTCGTACCCAAGCCCGAGACCTTCCATCGTCCCCAGCGAGAAATTCTCCACGACCACGTCGAACTTGCGGACCAGCTGCAGGAAGAGCTCGTGCCCCTCGGGAGTGTCGAGTGCGATCGCGACGCTTCGTTTGTTGTGGTTGAAGCTCATGAAGTAGAGCGAATCCGTCCCCCTCCCGATTACCGAACGGGCCGGGTCGCCCACGCCGGGTCGCTCCACTTTCACGACCGTCGCCCCGAACCACGCCAGGTACTGGGCGCACGAAGTCCCTGCTTCGTATTGCCCCAGGTCGAGTACTTTCAGTCCGTCCAGTGCCGCCATTTCCTGGTCCCTCCATGAGTGTGCCAGCAGTCTACGCGACGCAATCCGAACCGCCTCATCCTTCACCGAACGACCGGGGCGAGCCTGCTCTCCTGGGTGATCCTTTCTCAGCCTCGCGGCGGCGCATTGGCTTCACGAACCGGATTTCCGGTCGCGGGAGACAACCCGAATGGCCTCGAACTCTGACACCACCTTCGCCGCCTTCTCAGACGCCATGGCGAGGACGAGCGCGACCACGGTGAACGCGATGTGCTCGAAGGGCTGGCGCTTGGCCTGCAAACCCCAATCGCCAGCAAGGCTGCGCTCTGCGAACATGGCGACGTGGACGGCAAGCGCTTCGTGCTTCTCCTCCTGACCAGTTGCCTGGTCCTGGTCGTCGGAGCGCAGCCGCTCAACCAGATCCTCTAACCCGGTTCCCCCTTTCGACCCTTCAGCCGGGTACGTTACGCAGAGCGAGCACGCGGGCACCAGGAGATACGCCGTGCACCGTCTAACCTTCCATTTACTGCTACCGGCACTGGGCGTCGTCATCGCCGCGCTGATGTTCGTGCCGCTTGCGGCCGTCCATGTCGGCGCCCGGTCCGCACCGCCGGAGCCTCTTTTCGTCGCTCACACGGCGCTCACGCATTCCCAGGTCGTCCTTTCCCTGCTGCCAAACAGCAAAGAGAACACGAGCGTCATCGCCCAGAACAACGGGGCGGCCCCCGCCACCGTCGCCCTGGACCTCTATACGCCCGGTGGCATCTACATACCGTCAGCATCCATCATCGACACAGCGGTTCCCGTCGGCGCCACCCGTACCTTCGCCCAGGCCGTCAACTCGGGGCTCGTCCCGGGCTTTCGCGGGGTCGGCATCCTCAGCAGCGACCAGCCGGTGAACGCGCTCCTCGTCCGGGACATCGAGTCTGCCTTGGGCCAGAAGTCCTACTCCATCCATAGCAGTTCGCCGGCGGGTGCGAGCCTCGTCACCCTCCCCTACGTAGCCAATGCCGTGAACGGCGTCTACAACACGCGAATCTCCATCGCCAACAGCGGCACGACCACAGCCTGCGTAACGCTCGTCTACTCCTTCGTCGACGGCACCCGCTCCCCGGTGACCGATTCGGGACCGGGTGGCAACGGCTGCACCGCCGGCTATCCAGTCCCCGTCGGAGGCCAGGTGGCGTTTGCACCCAATACTGTTGACGGCGCCGTCGCCATGCCGTCCCAGACCACGAACGGTTTGATGGCCGCTACGGTCACCGCCACCGGCGCTCCCGTGACCGTAGCCGTCGATGCCTACCTGTCCGGCGGCCCGCGAAAGCTTGCCTCCTACGACGGCTTCGTGGTGGATACCGCCAATCCCGCCGCGAGTGACACGGGGACGACCATCGCCATCCCGCTGGCACTCAAGACGGCTGACGGCTACTACAGCCAGGTCCTGCTCTCCAATCCCAACGCCACGGCCGCCCACGCCACCATCACGTACAGAGACACGTCCGGCCATTCCTACGCGGTTCCGCTACTGGTGGCCGCCAACGGCGCGGCCACCCATAGCGTCTACAGCGACAATGTTGTCCCCGTCGGCTTCGTCGGTGCCGCGACCGTGACCGCCGACCAGCCGCTCGCGGCCGTCCTTTTCCGCTCGAAGATGACCACCGCGGGCAGCTTCGTCGATGAAGACCTCTACAGCGCCGTGAACGGGGTTCCCGTCGTACGCGCCGCAACGAGCGCGAAGCTCCCACTGATCTTTCGTCGCGCCTACCGCGCCGGGAGCAACGCTGGCTACAACACGTGGGTAAGCGTCAGCGTCGCAGACGGTGGCGCCGCCAACCTCACAATCACGGCCGTAAACGACACGCAAAACGCGGCCCCGGAATGTTCTGCACCGGCTACCTACACCGCGACGCGGACCATCTCCGGGTCGTTCATCTTCTACCAGAACCTCGACGACGCGTCCGCCAACGGATTCGGAACGCTGCCTTCGTGCTTCTGGGGAGGGATGACCATCTCGAGCGACCGGCCGATCATCGCCATCGCCAACGCGACCAATGACCTCTACGCCGGGGACAACGACGGCACCTATAACGCCTTCAGCCCTTAGCCCGGCGACTGAACCCGTCCTGAATTAACATGGGCCGATGTCTATCGCCTACGGCGGCATAGTGGCCTTCCTCTTCCGGGGCATGAACGTCGTCGTAGCGCTCGTGACCCTCGTCCTGACCTCGAACCAGCTCGGCGCCGATGGCCGGGGGACATTCGTCCTCGGCATCACGGCCGTCGGCATCGTTTCCGCCCTGACCGGCGGCCTGACGGCTTCGGCCGGCTACCAGGTCTCGAACCAGCGACGTGAACCCGGGGTCGTGCTTCTCAGCGGGAGCGCGCTGTCCACGGCGCTCGGCATCCTCGCCATCGTCTCGGGCTTCGCCATCACCGCCGTCCTCCACGGCGAGGTTTCCCACGAAGCCCTCGCCGTGGCCTTCGCCTGCGCCGCCGTCATCCTCAACAGCGTTATCGCGGGTGTCTTCCTCGGCCATGGGGCGCTGATCCGTTACAACGTCGCTCTCGTAGCCCCGCCACTGCTCGCCCTCTCCTTCATTGGCATCGACTTCTTCGTCCTCGACCAAGTCGATCCCGCTTCTGCCCTCGCGGCATTCGCCCTTGGTCAGTGGCTGACGTTCCCCCTGCTCATCGCGCTCGGCGCCGGGCTGATGCTCCGCAACCTCCGCTTCGACGGTGGGCTGGCAGCCGCACTGACGAGATTCGCCGTCGTCGCCGCCGTCTCGAGCGGCATCTCCTACCTGAACTACCGTGCCGACACGTTCGTCGTCGAGCACTTCGAAGGCAAAGCGGGCGTGGCCGTCTACTCCGGCGCCGTCTACATCGCCGAGTCTGTGTGGCAGTTCAGCGGGTCGCTCGCCCTCGCGACCTACGCCCGCATCGGCTCCCTCGACCGCAGGGGTGCGGCCGAACTCACCACCCGGGTCATGCGCCACACCCTCGTGATTCTCGGCGCCGTCTGCGCGGTCCTCTTCGCCGCCGCCAACATCATCGTGGACACGTTCTTCAACAAGGAGTTCGCCGGCATGGCGAACGCGCTGCGCATCCTCCTGCCCGGCACCCTCATTTACGGACTCGCCGCCGCCTTCAGCGGCTTCTACACCTACCAGCGCGGCATCCCATGGGCTGCTGCCGTCGTCGCTGGCATCGGGCTGGCTATCGACCTCAGCCTCGACTTCGTGCTTGTCCCAAGGATGGGCGTGAACGGCGCCTCGCTCGCAAGCGCACTGGCCTACGGATTCGCGATGCTCGGGGCGATCGCGTTCTTCCTGCGCGACACCGATACCAGCCCGGCAGACGTCTTCCGCTTCGGCCGCGCCGACATCGACGACTACCGCGACCTCTTCACCCGCCTCCGCGCGATCGTCGCAAAGGGATCACCGGCGGGGCAGTAGAGTACGGCTCGAAAGCCACTCGGCCACCGCGTGGGAGAGGGGTCAGGGGTGGGGACCGCCAAGCGGCAGCGGGATCGGCGCACCGGTCTCCGGGTCGCGCAGGACCATCATCGGCACCCCGAAGACACGCTCGAGTCCCTTCGGTTCCAGAACCTCCGCCGGGGGTCCATCAAACTCCACCTGCCCGTGCCGGATCGCGATCACACGATCGGCGAAACGCCCGGCGAGGAACAGGTCATGGATGGCCGCTACAACAGTCATTCCTTCGCGGTTGAGCTTGCGCAGCAACTGCATCACTTCGAGCTGGTGCCTCACATCGAGGAAGCTGGTCGGCTCGTCGAGCAGCAGCACGCGCGGCTGTTGAGCCAGCGCGAGCGCGATCCATGCTCGTTGTCGCTCGCCCCCCGAGAGGCTGCCAAGTGCCCGGTCCGCGAGTTCCACCGCGTCCGCCGCTTCCATTGCCCAGGCGACCGCTTCGTAGTCCGCGACCGTTGCCCGCTGGAGCACACCCTGGTGCGGGTAGCGTCCACGCCAGGTCAGTTCCCGCACCGTCAGGTCGATACCCGCGTCCGGTGACTGCGGCAGGATCGCGAGAATGCGCGCCACTTCTCGCGATCCCATGGAGTGGATGTCGTTTTCGCCCAGGAATACCTGTCCGCTGATGGGCCGCTGGAGGCGGGAAAGACCGCGCAAGAAAGTGCTCTTGCCGCTGCCGTTGGGTCCGACAATCGCGACCATCTCGCCCGGCTTGATCTCGAGCGAGACGTGGTCGACCGCGATCCGGCTGCCGTAGCCGAGCGTCAGGTCGCGCGCTGTGAGCTTCATCCGCGGAACTTCACGAGGTAGAGCAGGAAGGGCGCCCCGACGATCGCGGTGATGATGCCCATCGGGATCTCGGTCGGCGCGAGGACCATCCTCGCCGACAGGTCGGCACCCGCGACCAGCAGCGCCCCGTAGAGCGCAGCAACAGGGATGAGGTAGCGGTGGTCGCTGCCAACCGTGTGCCGGGCGAGGTGCGGGCAAACCAGTCCCACGAAGCTCACGAGCCCGGCGACCGAGACCGCTGCCGCCGCGAGGACACCTGCTACGGCCAGCGCGACGAACCGTGTTCGGTCGGTGAGGATTCCCAGCCCACCGGCCACATCGTCGCCAAGGGCAAGCACATTCAACCGCCCGCTGAGCAGGAGGGCTATCGCCAGGGCGGGAACCAAGTACGGGATGGCAGAGTGGAAGTCGGTCCAATCAGCCCCGTACAGTCCTCCCGCGAGGAAGGTGAGGCTGGTCTGGAGGAACGTATTCGAGCTCGCGAGCATTCCCACTATGAGCGCGCCGAAGAACGCCGATAGGGCCACGCCGGCCAGCGCCAGCCGCACAGGAGAGATCGCCCCCCGCCAGGCGATGACGAACAGAAGACCGGCCCCCACAAGCCCGCCCCCCACAGAGCAGAGCGCGACTATCCAGGGGGCGGTGTTCCGGTCGACGACGAGAGCGGCGGTTGAGGCAAGGGCTGCCGCCGCACTGATTCCGAAGAGCGTCGGATCGGCCAGGGGATTGCGCGTCACGCCCTGGAGCAGGCTCCCCGACACCGCGAGGGCTGCGCCGACGACCATCGCGTCGAGCACCCGCGGGTATCGGATCTGCCAGACCACCGTCCGGGCGAACACATTCGAATTCGAGGACAGGCCCGACCAGACTTCGGCCGGCGCCAGCTTCACGGCCCCGTACATGAGGCTCGCGAAGCCGACCGCCACGAGTAAGACCGCCGCAGCCCCAACAATGATGATGGGGCCGGGCCTCGCCCGTAGCGA
>DATCGT010000064.1:0-12763 GCA_036508775.1 Tepidiformaceae bacterium
TCGCCCCGAGGCCTTGAAGCTTCGCCGTTACGGCCGACAGCCGCAGGTCGCTCCCGCGCACCTCGATGCCGCGTTCCATGAGGAGTTGGGCAATCGCCGACATATGCATGCCGCCAATCCCCACGAGATGTACGGGCCCACGGATTTCGCTCATCGTCGTGCCACATCCTCGATGACACGGGCGATCGCGTCCGCCGCGGCTGGCCGCGCCAGTTTCCCGGCCGCGATACGCATCCGGTCCAGTCGTTCTCTGTCGTCCAGCAGGACCACGACCCGGTCGCCGAGCGTGTCGATCTGGTCTTCTTCGAGAATCTGGGCTGCTCCGCCGTCTGTCAGCCACTGGGCATTGGCGCGCTGATGTCCGCCCGCATAGCGTCCCGGTACCAGCAAAGAGGGCAATCCCGCCGCCGGCACCTCGCCGAGGGTGCTCGCGCCGGCGCGCATGACAGCGAGGTCGGCCGCGAGCATGATCGTTGGCAGGTCTTCGCGGTAGGCCGCTGGGCGGTACCGTCCTGGGAACGCAACCTCGAGGTTCCTGGCACGTTCCTCGGCGGCATCGAAGTCCGCAGGACCCGTGATATGGAAGACCGTCGCGACTTCGACCATTCGCTGGAGTCCGCTGAAGACCGCCCGGTTGATCGCCTGCGAGCCCTGCGTGGCACCCGCAATCAAGACGACGCGCTCCTCGGCGCTCAGACCCAGTCCCGCGCGCGCCTCAACTCGTGTTTGCGTGAAGAACGCCTGTCGAACCGGGTAGCCGCTCACAGCCGTCTTCGCCTTTGGCAGGTGTTCGAGCGCCGCCTCTGTGGTCGTCGCCATTCGGGTCGCCAGGTGCGTCTCTGCCTTGACCGCCCATCCGGGGCTGACGTCTGGCAGGTAAACGACCAGTGGTCGCCGTAGCAGCCGCGATGCGACGCTGCAGGGGAAGCTCCCGTATCCACCGGTGCTGAACACGACATCGGGATTGAAGGCGTGCAGCTTCTTCGTAGCGATCATCGTCCCCAGAACGAGCCGTGCGACGCTCTTCGCGAGGCGAACCGGTCCGCGCCCGCGCACAGCGGCTGCCGGGACTGCTTCAAAACGCAGGCCCCGGGCTTCAACCATCGCTCGTTCTCCGCGGTCGTCCGGCCCAAAGAACCGAACTTCCGGCGCCGTCGACGCGCGCGACCGAACGGCATCCATCACGGCCAGCGCGGGGATGATGTGGCCTCCTGTGCCACCGGCGGTCAGTGCCAGTCGCATCATCCTCGGCCTCCCGGCGGCCGGGGCCCGCGCTCTCCATAACCACCCCGGTCCGATCCGAACCGGGAGATGCTCACCAGTACCCCGATTGCCAGCATCACGGCCGCGAGCGCGCTGCCGCCGTAGCTCAGGAAGGGCAGCGGGACGCCCGTGAGCGGGATCACACGCGTAATTCCCCCGATGTTCAAAAGGGCCTGCACGGTGATCCAGGTCGTAATCCCGGTTGCTACCAACTGGCCATAGTCATCGCGTGACCGTCGCGCCACCTGGAAGCCGCGAACCATCAGCGTCATGTAGAGGACCAGCACGGCCGTGGTCGCAACCACTCCGAGCTCCTCTCCGAGGATCGCGAAGACCCCGTCGGTGTGGCTCTCAGGGATGTAGAAGAACTTCGCCCGGCTCGCTCCTAGCCCGAGACCGGTGATTCCACCGTTGCCCATCGCGATGAGTGTCTGCAACGTCTGGAAGCCGTGTCCGAGCGGGTCCGCTCCTGCATTGAGGAACGTCGACAGGCGGTCGGCCCGGTAGCCCTCGACCGTCGCCAGCAGCAGCACGCAGGCGAAGCCGGCGGCTCCGAGTGTCAGCATCTGGGGCAGCGTTGCCCCCGCAACCCAGAACATCACCACCGCGATCGCCATGATGATGAGCGTCGTGCCCAGGTTTGGCTCCAGCATGATGAGGAGGCCGATCGACGAAATGATCACGACGAAAGGCAGGAATCCGCCTTCGAGCGTACGGATGCTGTCGCCCTTCGCGGAGAGCCAGGCGGCGAGGTAGAGGATCACGGCCAGCTTCGCGAACTCGGCGGGCTGGATGCTGAAGTCTCCGTATCCCAGCCACCGCCGCGCGCCGCCGCCCGTCACGCCTGCGACCAGTACGAGGACGAGCGCGCCGATCGTTGCCAACATGATCGGCACTGACATCGCCCGGTAGATCCGGTAGTCAGTTCTCATGGCGATGATCAGGAGCGTTACGCCGAGAACCGCCCAGATTGCCTGCCGGATGATGTAGTGGTTCGCATCCTGGAACTCCGCCAGGCTGATAACGAAGCTCGCGCTGTAAACAACGATCAGCCCGGTGATCGTCAGCACGGCGGTCAGCACAAGGAGCGCCAGGTCGGGCCGTCCCGCGGTCCATTGTCCGGTTCTTGAGTTCGCGGCTATGACGTCACCTCCGGCTCAAACCCGGGAAGGGCCCGCACGAGCGCGCGGAACGCTTCCCCGCGCACCTCGAAGCTTGGATAGACGTCGAAGCTGGTTCCTGCTGGCGAGAGCAACACGACATCACCGGCTTTCGCCACGGACTCTGCGGAAATCACGGCCTCTTCGAGAGTGCCGACCAGTGCTGTCTTGATACCGAGCCCCTCCATCGCCTGGTGGAACAGTGGTCCTGCTTCCCCGAAGCAGACGACCGCGCGGCAGCGTTCCTTCACGAGGTTCTGCAGACCCTCAAGCGGCAGCCGCTTCTCCCGCCCGCCCAGCAGCAGCACTACCGGCTCGCTGAACGCCGAGAGGCCAGCCATCGTTCGCTCAGGGGCGGTCGCGATGCTGTCATTGACCCACGTCACCCCACCCGCCCGGCCCACTACTTCGATGCGGTGTGGCACACCCCGGAACGCGGTGATCGCGCTGGCCATGGTCTTTGCATCGATTCCGCATGCGGACCCGATCGCGCTTGCCATGACGACGTTTGCGAGGTTGTGTCTGCCCCTGAGCAGTACCCGGTCCGCCTGGACGACTTCATCCGTGAACCGGCCGTGGCGCACGAGGACCGAACCGGAGGAAAGCCATGCGCCTTCTCCCCGCACTTCCCCGGCCAGCGATGCCTGGCTCAACTGACCGCGTACGGATGCCACGAAGCCCTTGCTCGTCTGGTCGTCTGCATTCAACACGGCCACATCCTCGGATTCCTGGTAGGCGAGGGCGTGGCGCTTGAGGCCCACGTATTCGTCCCAGCTGAACTGGTCGAGGTGGTTCGGCGTCACGTTCGTGACGGCCGCAATGTGTGGCGACCGGTCCGTGTACTGCAGCTGGGTGTGACTGATCTCGAGGATCACCGCCGTTTCGGGTGTGATCTCCTCGATCCGCCCCAGCAGGGCCTCGCCGATATTTCCGCCGACGATGTGCTCCAGTTTGGCCGCCTGGGCCATCGCTCCTACCAGGGCGGTCGTGGTCGATTTTCCGCTCGATCCGGTGATGCCGATGATTCGCCCCGGGCAGAGCTGGAGGAACAGCCGCATTTGCGATGTCACCGGGATCCCGAGCTCCCGCGCCCGGACGAGGGCAGGGTCGTAGCGCAGTACCGACTGCGAAACCGCGACGAGGTCAAACCCGTCCGGGGCGAGGAATGGTTGCCCCGTAACGAGTTCTGCCACACCCGCCGGGGCTACCGCTTTGGCTGCGGCGAGCTGTTGCTCACTGCGCGTATCGGAAATCGTCACGGTCGCGCCGTGGGCGATGAGCCAGCGCGCGAGGTCTCGTCCTTCTATCCCGAGCGAGTAGACGAGCACGCGCTTGCCGCTCACCTCGGGAACGCCGTTTCGCTCGAAGGTACCGTTCGTGGCGGTCATGCTGGCACCGCCAGCGCCAGGGCGACGCCGAGCATCGCGCTTGCGATTCCGATGAGCCAGAACCGCGTTACCACCTGAGTCTCGGCCCAGCCACCCTCTTCAAGGTGGTTGTGAAGCGGCGCGCGTCGGAAGACGCGCTTGCCGTGGCTGATCTTGAAGTACCCGACCTGGATGACGTCGCTGACCGCCTCCGCGACGAACACAACGCCGATCACGGGGAGCAGCAACCAGTGCCCGGTCATCAGCGCGACCACCGAGAGGCTGGCGCCCAGTGCGAGTGCGCCCGTGTCGCCCATGATCACCATGGCCGGGTGAGCGTTGAACCAGAGGAATCCGAGGTTGGCCCCGGCGATGATGAACGCGAAAGTTGCGACGAATTGCTGCCCCTGGATGAAGGCGATGATGCCGTACGCGATGAACGCAAGCAGGGTCGTCCCGCCGGCGAGCCCGTCCAGTCCGTCGCTAATAGCCACTGCCGTGGTCATCGCAACGATGGTGAACGCCGCGACGAGCATGTACGCCGGGCCCAGCTCGTACTTCCCGGCCCACGGCACGTTGATCGACTGGACCTTCAACTGGTCATACAGGATCCAGGCGCAGCCGATGCCCAGCAGGGTCAAGAACCCAAGCTTGAACCGCCAGCTCAGGCCGCCCCCGGCCCGATGTTGCAACGAACCCATGTCGTCGACGAAACCCGCAACTCCCGTAATCCCTATCACGGCGAGCGGCAACAGGATTGACTCGTGCTCAGTCCAGTTGATCGCGATTGCCGTGACGATCAGCGTGGGCACCCAGATGATGAAGCCGCCGAACGTTGGCGTACCCGTCTTCACCTGGTGACTCTGCGGCTGGTATTCGCTCGTCTGTTTCCCGGTGCGGTGGGTCTGCAGATAGCGGAGGATGGGGAACCCGAGTGCGAGCGCCAGCAGGAAGGCGGCCGTGCCGGAGATCAGCGCATGAATCACTGCGCCCCCCTTAGCACCGGCAACACGGTCTCGAGCGCCTCGCTGCGAGATCCTTTTACCAGGACATGGTCGCCGCGCTTCAATCCCTTCCGGACCGCCGCCGCGGCTTCTTCCTTGGTCGCATACCAGGAAGCGTTCCTGGCCCCTGCGCGCCTTGCGGCTTCGATGACTGTTCGCCCGGTCTCGCCGAAAGCAGCGATTTCATCGCAGCACCCGGCCGCGAGCATCCCGATCTTCCGGTGTTCGCCTTCTTCGTAGTCCCCGAGTTCGGCCATCTTACCGATGAGCGCAATTCGCTGACCCGGGAGGTGTGACAGCATCTCCAGCGCGCCGGCGAGTGAGGCCGGGGAAGAGTTGTACCGGTCATCGATGATGATCGCGCCTGTATCGGTCTCGAGCGGGCGCATTCGCCCATCAACCTCAGCCTCTCCGACCGCCTTGACCGCGTCCTCGAAGGTCATCCCGAGTGCGATGCCCACCCCGACCGCGGCCATCGCCGCGGGGGCCACGTGCGCCCCCGGCAGTGGCGACCGCACGGTCCGTCGCTCGCTGGCGTAAGTGAGCTCGAATTCCACCCCGGCAAGGCCCAGGTCCGTGATCGGTCCGCGCCGCAGGTCACTCCCGTCGCGTTCCCCGAAGGTCAGCACCCGGCAGTGCAGCTCCGCGGCGGCGGGCCCGACTCGAGGGTCGTCGCCGTTGAGCACCGCCGTTCCATGCTCAGGCAGGTATCTGGCCAGAGACAGCTTCTCGGCCTGGATCGCCTCGATGCTGCCGATCTTGGAAACATGCGTGAGTCCCACGTTCAGGACCACTCCAACCTCGGGCTCCGCGATCCTGCACAGGTCTGGGATCTCACCCGTGCTGTCGGTCGCCATTTCGAGCACGGAGACTTCGTCTTCGGTCGTCAGGCTCATCAGCGCCAGAGGGAGCCCTTCCCGCGAATTGAAGTTGCCTTCGCTGCGATGCGTCCGGAACGCGCACCCGAGTGCCGCTGCCGTCAGTTCCTTCGCGGTGGTCTTTCCAACCGTGCCGGTGATTCCGACGACTCGCGGATTGCAGTGCCGCCGCCAGTCGTTCGCCAGTTCGCCCACGGCCTTCAGCGCGTCTGGCGCGACCACAATGGTCTTGTCCGGCCAGGACCCTTCGGGCGCGCGCTCGCAAATCGCCGCAACGGCGCCGCGGCGGAGAGCGTCGGATACATACGCGTTTCCGTCTGCCATCTCGCCACGGAATGCCGTGAAGAGATCGCCCGCGCGGACCTTCCGGGAATCGGCGGCGCCTCCGGTGACCGCCGTGGCTGGCCCCTCGGTGACCTGGTACATCCGGCGCCGCATTTGTTCCGCAACGAAGGGTGTCATCAGCGAACTCATGGGTTCGTCACCGAAGGCCCGGCATCCGGGCGCACACCGAGGTAATGCAGGATGTCGTCGGCCATGCTCGCGAAGATGGGGGCGGCTGCCTGGGTGCCCGTAGCCAGGTCGGCATTCGAGTCGAGTTTGACGAGGATCAGGATCTTCGGGTCGCTCACCGGGGCGAAGCCCGCGAACGAGGCGACCTGGGTGTCGTTGTAGGTGCCGTAGATCGGGATGTTTGCTGTCCCCGACTTGCCGCCCGCGCGGTAGTTCTTCGGGGCTCCCGGGTACCCTCCCCCCGCCGGATTGACGACCGCATCGAGCATCTGCCGGATGGTTGCACTGCTGTCGGGCCGAATTGGATGCGCCACGACCTTGGGCTGTTGGTCCACTTCTTTGCCATCCGGCCCGATAGTGGATTTGACCAGGTGGGGCTGTATCAGGTTCCCGCCGTTTATCGCTGCGGCAATCGCCGTGATCATCTGGAGGGGCGTTGCGCTGATTGATTGCCCGAACGACTGTGTTGCGAGGTCGACCGGTGAGTAGTCGGAATCGGTCGGGCGCCTGAAGATGC
The DNA here is from genome assembly GCA_036508775.1 of Tepidiformaceae bacterium. Taxonomy (GTDB): domain Bacteria; phylum Chloroflexota; class Dehalococcoidia; order Tepidiformales; family Tepidiformaceae; genus JBGPOS01. The sequence continues at coordinate 6,703 of DATCGT010000064.1, forward strand.
CGCTCGCCTCACCCTGTAGCTCGATTCCCGTCTGCTTCCCGAACCCGAACGCGTCGAGGTACGACTGGAAGGCCTTCGCTCCGAGCTTCTCCACCATGAACACGGCACCGGTGTTGATGCTGTTTTGCAGCACCCCTGTCATCGTCTGCTGCCCGTACACATGGTTGTCCCAGTTCTTGAGAGGAACGTCCGCGATATAGGTCACGCCCGTGTCGACGTACGTGGTGTCCGGCGTGACGACGCCCGTATCGATCGCCGCAGAGGCCGTGATTATCTTCATGACGCTGCCCGGCTCGTAGAGGTCCGTAACGGCGCGATTTCGGAGCAGCGCTGTCGAGTTGGGGTCGGAAAGGTTAAGCGTGCTGTATTGCAGGCCCGGCGACGAGGCCATCGCCATGATTTCGCCCGTCTGCGGGTCCATCACGATGATGTCGCCGCCGATGGCCTGGTGGTCCTTCATTCCCTGCGCGAGTTTCTGTTCGGCGAGCTGTTGGATGTACCGGTCAATCGTCAGAACGAGGTCGCTTCCCGCTTCTGGCTTCTGAGCCACATGCTGTGCAAAGGGAATCGGCTCTCCTGTAGTGTCGCGCTCGTAGACCGCCCGTCCGGGTTTTCCCTGCAGCTGGTCGTTCATCGACGCCTCGATGCCGGCCAGGCCGGTGTTGTCGAGCCCAATGATGCCGAGCACCGAAGCTCCGACATCGCCTTCGGGGTTCACCCGCTGGGTGCCAGGTACCCCGATGACGCCGGTTACTTTCGCGTCGAGGAGCTGCTTTCCGGTGTCGTAATCCACCTCGCGCTGGATCAGGACGTCGACCGATTGGCTCACCGCGACCTTGTTGCGCAGTTGCGCGGCGTCGAGTCCGAGTGCCTTTCCGACGATCGTCGAGGCTGCGGATGCCTGCGCACCGTCCTGCCAGCTGCGCGCGTTGATATAGATGTCCCACGTGTCGACGCTCGTCGCGAGGACATTGCCGTTCCGGTCGAGGATGTTGCCCCGCCTCGCATAGATCGTGTCGTCGCCCAGCAGTTCGTTCGCGGCTGCAGACGCGTACTTTCCATGGTCCAGTACCTGGAGTTGGAAGAGGCGGACGAAAATTACCAGGGCACAGGCCCCGAACATAACCGCAGGCACCCACACGCGGCGGCCTTCTGTTGCGCGAGATTGCGCCATTCCGAACGCGCCTCCGGCCGGTCTGCCCCAGGCTCCCGGCTTCCTACCTTGGCGGTGGTTGCCCCGACGAATCGGATGGCTGCCACCATGAGTCGGGTCCGGCCTGGGATGGGCTGGTCCCGGGGAGATACTCAGCGGGCAACTTCGCCGGGGCGGGCCCCGGTTCAGTGACGGTCACGTAGACCGGGTTCAGGCCTGGAATCAGGCCAATCTCGCCGGCGCGGCGCTGAATGCGAGCCAGTGACGTCAGGCCGGCGACATCCGCCTCCGCCTGGCTGATCTGGCTCTCCAGCTTCGCGTTCGATGCCTGGATGTCCTGGATCTGGAAGCCGCGACTCGTTGCAGTGCTGTCCTGCAGCACCGGCAACACCGCACTGATTCCCAGGACGGCCATCCCGGCCAGTACCCAGGTGTTGATCGCGCCTTTGGGCAGTCGCGCCGGCGAAGCGGCACGTTGACGCGGCAACGGGAGATTGATAGCTGCCATCGTTAGCCCTTCACACAGTTCATGCGCTGATGCCCCCACGCTCCGGCAGGAAGGCGTGGGATTGCAAAGTCGATTCGCATACGGGTCACCGGATTCGCTGCGCAGCCCGGAGTACCGCGCTGCGGGCTCTCGGGTTGGCTGCAATCTCTTGCTCGCCCGGGCGGATTGCCCGGCGAGTCAGGTCCTTCAATGTTGCCCGGTGGCCGCAACGGCATTCCGGCAGGCCCGGCGGACAGATGCAGTCCGCGGCTTCCCGCCGGAGGTACTGCTTCACCATCCGGTCCTCCAGTGAGTGAAAACTGATGACCACCAACCGGCCGCCATCGTCCGGTTGAGGTCCAAAGCCGAGCAGGCTGTGGGCTTGCGGGAGGGCCGCGTCAAGGCTGTCGAGTTCGCCATTGACACGAATCCGGAGCGCAAGGAAGACCCTGGTGGCGGGGTGAATTTGGGTTCGGCCTCTTGCGCCCCCCACAGCCTGCTCGACGGCTCTGGCTAACTCCCACGTCGTCTCCACCGGCCGCGCCTTGACCACCGCTGCGGCAATACGGCGCGACTGGCGTTCCTCGCCGTAGCGATAGAACAGGTCGGCCAACGACGTTTCGTCCCAGGTGTTGACGATTTCACTCGCGGTGATCTCGCCATCCTCCTGGTTCATGCGCATATCGAGCGGGCCGTCGAGCCCAAATGCGAAGCCCCGCTCCGCACGCCCGATTTGCATCGACGAAATCCCCAGGTCCATGAGAATCCCGTCGACTCCTTCAAAACCTTCCCGTGCCGCCAGGCTGGCGACGTCGCGGAAGTTGCCGTGCACGAAGCTGATGCGTCTCCCATTCGCACTCAACTTCGTGCGCGCCAACTCCAGCGCCTCGCGGTCCTGGTCGATGCAGAGGAGCCGCCCATCCGGACCCATCGCCTCTGCGATTCGCGCACTGTGGCCCCCAAGGCCAGTGGTGCAGTCGATGTATGACCCGCCCGGCTTCACTGCCAGATAGTGGAGCGTTTCCTCCAGCAGGACGGGCGTGTGCGTCGGAATAGTTGTCATAATATTCACGTTACGCGCCGAGTCCCTGCTGCGCACTCTTCCGCTCGCCGATCCGCGCGAGGGCATCGCGACGCGCGACCTCTCGTTCCGCCTCGCGTCCTTCCCATGTTTCGCGGTCCCAGATCTCGAGCCAACCGCCCGACCCGATCACCACCACGTCCTTGCGGAGGCCGGCGTGGGCGATGAGCTTCGACCGCAGGAGCAGTCGCCCCTGGTTGTCCTTTTTCTCTTTGAAGGCATTGCTGTAGAAGTCGCGGCGTGCGTCCCGGCCGGACTCTGTCTCTTCCGGGATGGCTTCAACTGCCGCTGCCGCCTGCACGAAGCTGTCCGGCGTGTGTATCACCACGCACGGCTCCATGCCCGTCATCAGCACGGCTCCGCCTTCGTACTGGTCGCGGTAATCCGGCGGGATCGCAACGCGATTCCGATCGTCCAGCTGGTAGTCGTAGGTGCCGTAAAAGGTCAACTACGTCCTTCCTTCCGGAGAGGAGCGCAACTTTACCGGCGCTCTTAGGGATCAACGTGGGCTCGATTCCCACATTACCCCATTTCACCCCACACGAAGACTACGAGTGCCCCATCTCCCCTGTCAAGCTCCCCACAACCGTTCCAGCTATAGGAGTTACCATTGCTGGATGGCGCGAATTGCTGTCCTCACTGCCTCAGATCGGGGCGCCTCGGGTGACCGCGAGGACCGCAGCGGTGCAATCATCGAAGAGCGCGGGCGTGAGGCCGGGCACGAAGTCGTGTTCCGTGCACTGGTTCCCGACGATCGCGCTTCCATCCGTGGCCTGCTCACCGACTGGTGCGACCGCGGCCTCGCCGATGTCATCATCACGACGGGAGGGACCGGCCTGACCGCTCGCGATGTCACACCTGAAGCGACGCGCGACGTCGCCGAGCGCGACGTCCCCGGCATCCCTTTCGCGCTCGCCGTTAACGGCCTGGCGAAAACGCCCCTGGCTGCACTCACGCGCGGCATTGCCGTGACCCGCGGGAAGACGCTGATCGTGAACCTCCCGGGCAGCCCGAAGGCCGTTTCCGAAGGCCTCGACGTGCTCCTCCCCCTCCTGGGCCACATCGCCGATCTGCTCGCTGGTCCCGTCGAGCACGAACTGCCCGGCTCGTGAGCGTGCGCGCGGACATTCTGACGCTGTTCCCCGAGGCATTCGTCGGGCCCCTCGACGTTTCGATCGTGGGTCGAGCCCGCACCAACGGGTTGCTCGATCTCCATCTCCACAACATCCGCGACTACGCCACCGATAAGCACCACTCGGTCGACGACTACCCGTTCGGGGGTGGGCAGGGCATGGTCATGCGGGTCGACGTGCTTGATGCTGCCCTGCAGCACGTCCAGGCACTCGCCGATCCCCCCGGGTACGTCGTCTCGATGTCACCCCAGGGCGAACGCCTCACCGACAGCCTGGTCCGAGAGCTGGCGGATCGGCCCCGCCTGGTTATTGTTTGCGGGCGCTACGAAGGCATGGATGAGCGTTTCGTCGAGCACTGCGTGGATCGCGAGGTCTCGATCGGCGACTTCATCCTCAGCGGCGGCGAATTGGCGGCGATGGTGGTTGTCGATGCGGTTACCCGCCACATTCCCGGCGCACTTGGCGATGAAGCCTCGTCCGAGGATGAATCCTTCGCCGACGGACTGCTCGAATATCCGCAGTACACACGTCCCGCCGAATACCGCGGCTGGGAGGTGCCGGAGGTGCTTCTCAGCGGCCATCACGCTCGGATAGAAAAGTGGAAACAGCAACAACGCGTGTTGCGCACGCGCGAGCGTCGGCCCGATCTACTGGGTGAGGGCTAGACGCCGCGGAGCAGGATTCCGCGGAAGGTCAGGTTCGACAACGCCCCGGGCCGTCGCTCCTTGATCCGGCTGACTGCGGCCTCACCCTCGAAGCCCAGGGCCCTGAGCAGCAGTCCGGACATCAGCCCGCTGCGGTTCATCCCGTGCTGGCACACGATGATGACATCAGATGGCCCTGCCTCGATCGATACCGCCTCAGCTGTGGCTTTCACCACCTCTTCAATGTGCCAGAGTCGCGATGGGCGCGATTCGACATCCTCGAAGACGCAGGCCACCCAGCGTCCAACTTGCTCCCGGTACCAGATCGGCATGACGCCGGCGCAGTCGATGATCCATGAGTTTTCGAGCGGTGCATCGGAGACCAGCTCGCCGACATGCGAATGGGATCCCCCCATCCAGATGTTGGCGCGCAGGCCTTCGACCTCGCCTGCCGCTACGAGCTGGCTCGCTCGTGCGTGTTCGGTGCCTGCCGGGGGGGTGGGGAAATCTTCCAGTGAACTCGCCATGCTTCTAGCATCCTCGCTCACTCGGCTAAACGGAAGCGTTTCTGAGGCTCCAGCCTAGGGCGCGTGCTCCCAGTCGATCATCATGACCTCGACCTCCTCGCCAGCCCTGGCGACGGCACGGTCCTCGGGGATGACCGCGAAAGCATTCGCCGCGCTCATGCTGGTGAGGATCCCGCTCCCCTGCGGTCCGGTCAGGTCTGCGTAATAGCGACCGTCCGCGCCGGCACTCACGATGCATCGCGCGTAGAAGCGGCGAGTGTCCGGGTTCACGACATCCTCGCGAGCGATGGCTCGAAGCATCGGGCGCTCCCAGTCCGACCTGCCCAGCATGGTGAAGATGGCCGGGCGCCCAAAAAGCTCAAACGAGACCATCGAACTCACGGGATTGCCTGGCAACCCGAGGTGCGGCACCTTGCGTCCGCCCGGTCCATTGAAGACGCCAAAGGCCAGCGGCTTTCCCGGCCGCATGCGCACCGTCCAGAAGTTGATGGCACCTTCCCGGGCCAGCACATCTTTCACCACGTCGAAGTCGCCACGAGAGACGCCCGCACTGGTGACCAGCATGTCGGCGTCGAGGCCCTCGTGGATCTTCCTGGTCAGGTCCTCGACCGTATCCTTCGCGATGCCCAGCAGCTTCGGGATGCCTCCGAACTTCCTCACCATCGCCGCGACGGAATGGGCGTTGGCGTCGTAGATCCGTCCCGGCTCGAGTGGCTGCCCTGGCTCCGTGATCTCATCGCCCGTGGACAGGATGGCCACGACCGGGCGGCGGTACACGGCGATCTCCGTCAGGCCGACGCTCGCAAGTACCCCCACCTCGGACGCACGAATCACTCGCCCCGCCTCGATAACTCGCTGCTGCGCCTTCACGTCCTCCGCACGGAATCTGATGTTCGCCCCGCGCTCGGCCCCCTTGAAGACCCGTACCGACTCGGACTTCGTCGCGGCCTCGTTGACGTCCCGTAGTGTTTCGTCGGTCTCCTCAAAAGGGACGACAGCATCGGCGCCCGGTGGCATCGGTGCTCCGGTCATAATC
>DATCGT010000065.1:0-5580 GCA_036508775.1 Tepidiformaceae bacterium
GTCACCTATACCCTGAGGAATCTATGCCAACCGACCGCGTCCAGCTCTACGACACGACCCTCCGCGATGGCAGCCAGATGGAGGGGATCTCCTTCTCCGTCGAAGACAAAGTGCGGATTACCCGGAAGCTCGATGAGCTGGGTATTGAGTGGATTGAAGGCGGGTTCCCCGGCTCGAATCCGAAGGATGCGGAGTACTTCCGCCGTCTGCGCGATGTGAAGCTGAAGAACGCCAAGGTCAGCGCCTTCGGCGGCACCCGCAAGCCGAACATCACCTGTGAGACCGACGCCAACATCCAGAGCATGGTCGCGGCCGAGACGCCGGGGATCACGCTCGTTGGGAAGGCGAGCATGTACCAGGTGCGCGAGATCCTCGAGACGAGCGCCGAGGAAAACCTCGCGATGATTGCCGAGACGGTCGGCTACTTCAAGAAGCTCGGGAAGACAGTCTTCTTTGACGCCGAGCATTACTTCGACGGGTTCTTCGACGACCCGGACTACTCGCTCCAGTGCCTCCTCACCGCGGCACGGGCGGGGGCCGACGCGATCGTGCTCTGCGATACCAACGGCGGCGTCACGACGTTTCAGATGCTGCGGGCGATCGACGCGATCCAGCACCGGATGAACGACGTCCGGCTGGGCATTCATTGTCATAACGATGCGGGCCTCGCGGTGGCGAATTCGCTGGCAGCCGTCGAGGCCGGGGTCTGGCAGGTCCAGGGCTGCGTCAACGGCTACGGGGAGCGATGCGGCAACGCCGACCTCCTGACCGTGATGGCGAACGTGAAGCTCAAGATGGGGATCGACATTGTCGATGACGAACAGCTCGCGCGGCTCACCGAGGTATCGAACTACATCAGCGAGCTGGCGAACCTCGTGCCGAACGCGCAGGCGCCCTATGTGGGCGTGAGTGCCTTCGCGCACAAAGCCGGCTACCACGTGGCCGGGATGATGAAGGACGAGCGTGCCTATCAGCACGTCGAACCGGGGCTTGTCGGGAATATGAGCCGGGTCCTCGTCAGCGAGCTCTCCGGTCAGCGAAATCTGTTGATGAAGCTCCAGGAGATGGGCATCGATTACCCGCTGGAGCAGCACGAGATCAAGGCGTTGCTGGATACGGTGAAAGAGCGGGAGAGCCAGGGCTACCAGTACGAGGGCGCTGAGGCGAGTTTCGAACTGCTGGTGCGGCGGACACTCCCCGGTTACCGTGCCCCATTTGAACTTGAGGACTTCGTCATTGTGGAGCGCCGAAAGCGAGATACGGACCGCTCGGATGCCAATGACATGGTCGCCGAAGCGATGGTGAAGGTGATTGTCGACGGACAGCTCCACCACACGGCGGCCGAGGGGAATGGCCCCGTGAATGCGCTGGATGCGGCCGTGCGCAAGGCGCTCTTCGAACCCTACCCACAGGTCGCTGAAGTGAAGCTGGTGGACTACAAAGTGCGTATCCTCGACAGCCAGGCCGCGACGGGGGCCCGGGTTCGCGTGCTCATCGAGAGCACCGACGGAACGCGCTACTGGACGACGGTTGGTTCTTCGACAGACATCATCGAGGCCAGCTGGCTGGCCCTCGCCGACGCGATGGAATATGCGCTTGTGGGCGAGGTGGAGTGAGCGGATCGCGGCTGCTCGCCGCGCTTGTGGCGCTCGCGGTAGCCACGTTTGCTGCGAGCGGAGCCGCTCCCGGCGGCGGGATGTCCGCGCTGGCTGATGGCCTGCCGCAACTTCCGCCGCTAATTCCGACGCTGGTCAAGCCGGGCGACTGGCAGGACGGCCCCGTCCAGGCACAACAGCATATCGCGTTGCCGGAAAGCGTCGGTTCGTCCGACGTGGAGCGGCAGCTGCAGGACCTGAATTCGCTCGTGCCTGACGGGACCGCGACGTCTGCTCCACCAGTCATCGGAACCAGCTTTATCGGGTTGTACGACACCGTTGGCGAAGAGCCGCCCGATACCCAGGCGGCAGTGGGTCCGAACGACATAATCGAGATGGTGAACAGCCGCTTCCAGGTCTATTCGCGGACGGGGGCGCCGCTGCAGGGTGGAGGGCTACGGTCATTCTTCCAGGTCCCGGCGACGAACGAGGAGAGCACCGATCCACGGGTCCAGTACGATCCCGGTAGCGGCCGGTTCTTCGCGGTGTACGTTTCTTATCACAACGCCGCCGGCGGGCCAGGGACGATCCATGTGGCCACCTCGGCGACGAATAGCGCCGCCGGGAACTGGAACGTCTACGCCATCAATGTGACGTACTTCACGGACTATCCCGGCTTCGGAATCAGCGACGACAAGGTCGTCGTCTCGACAAACGAATACCCATTGCCCGGCCCCGGGGCGACCGGCATCGGCGAACAGACACAGATTCTCGAGAAGGCTGACCTCGTAGCTGGGGTGACTGCACGGCACACGGCAACGACCCAGACGACCGGGAACTTCACGCTCCGACCAGCCACGAACCTGTCGTCGGGCGCGACCCTGTGGGAGGTGGATCGCCCATCGACCACGCAGCTGCGAATCTGGCAGGTGACCGGGTCGCCTGCGGCGGGGACGGCGACGCGAACCCTGGCGGCCACGCTCTCGATCTCCAGCCAGCGGACGCCGAACCAGGCGGGCGTCCCGGGGGGCACTGTCGATGCGGGCGACCAGCGGATCCTCGATGCGTCGTGGCGCAACGGTAGCCTCTGGGTGGCCGCGACGACCTATTGTGACTGGGGAGCGCAGGACGTGAACGGTCCGCGCGCCTGCCTGCACCTCATGGAAGTGGACACGAGCGCGTTGACGCTGCGCCAGGACATCACATACGGGCAGTCGACCTACGAATTGATGTGGCCGGCCGTCCGAACTGACTCGGCCGGGAACCTGTTTGTCGTGTTCACGCGGTCATCGGAGACGACGCAGCCCGAGGTGCGGATGGCCGGGCGGCTCGCGACAGACCCTTTGAACACACTCGGCCCGTCGGTGGCGATCAAGACCGGTGCCGTGAACTACAACGGTACGCGCTGGGGGGATTATTCCTCGGCGGTGGTCGACCCGACGGATCCGTCGGTCGTCTGGCTGGCGGGGGAATACTCGCGGGCCAACGCCGGGAACACGTTCAACTGGGGGACCTGGATCGCCTCCGCATCCTTCGCGGGGGTACGTGGATCCTCAGCGACGCAGGTGACGGTCACGCAGACGCGGACCGGGGTCTACTGTTTCGCGTATTCCGGGCCGACGACCCAGGCGGCAGGGCTCAGCACGCTGTTCACCCCGGCGGTGGTCTCGATGAACAGGTTCAATCTGCCCGACGGTGACTTCAGCAGCTGGTTCCGCGACGCACCGGCGATGGCGACTGTCACACAGGTCGCGACCGGCGACGTGCTCTGCGTTTCGGCGGCGCCGGGTAGCGCAGTCTTTCACTAGCGCGCTGTTCCCTGAAATAGCTCACCTGTAGACTCGAACCCCATGGTCACTGTAGTCTCGCCCGTCTCGATCAATCAGCTGAAGGACATCGCAAAACGTGTCCGCAAGGACATCGTCCAGATGGTGTTCGACGCCCAGAGCGGGCATCCCGGGGGTTCACTCTCGGCCGTTGAGCTGGGCGTCGTCCTCTACTGGAACCACCTGCGGTGCGATCCCTCGAACCCAACCTGGCCGGACCGGGACCGCTTCATCCTTTCCAAGGGACACGCGACGCCGTTCTACTACGCCGTGCTTGCGGAACGGGGCTTCTTTAGCACGGAGCTGCTGTCCGGGTTCCGGACGCTGGGCAGTACGCTGCAGGGGCACCCGTCGATGCAGCTGGCCCCGGGCATCGAGATGTCGGGCGGGTCGCTGGGACAGGGCATGTCGTTCGCCATCGGGCAGGCGATTTCGGGGCGCGTTGACAGGCGCGACTTCCGCTGCTTCGTGATGATGGGCGACGGAGAGCTGAACGAAGGCCAGGTGTGGGAGGCGGCGATGGCCGTGCCGCACCTCGACCTTGGGGACCGGGTCATCGCGATGATCGACCGGAACCGCATCCAGAACGATGGCTTCGGGGACGCGATCATGAAGGTGCACCCCGCCGAGATGTTCCGCGGCTTCGGCTGGCAGGTCATCGAGTGCGACGGCCACGACATGGCGGCGGTGGACCAGGCGATCGCTGAAGCAGAGAAGGCGGCGGATAGGCCGCGCTGCATCGTCGCGCAGACCGTGAAGGGGAAGGGTGTCAGTTTCATGGAGAACAACCCGAGTTTCCATGGCAAGGCGCCCACAGCCGAACAGCTCGCCCAGGCGCTGGCCGAAATCGAGCGAGGACTGTGACCGCCATCGCGCCCGCAGCTGCAACCCGCGAGGCCTACCCGGTCGCGCTCGTCCAGCTTGTGCAGGAAGGCGTGGACGTCTTCGCGATCGACGCGGACCTGTCGGTTTCGACGATGGGCTACCAGTTTGGTGACAGGTATCCCGAGCGCTGGATGAGCGTCGGGGTGGCTGAAGCGAACATGGTGGATATCGCCGCCGGACTCGCCGCTGCGGGGAAGACAGCGTTCGTCGCGAGCTTCGCGGCGTTCCTGCCGGGGCGCTGCTTCGACCAGCTGCGGACTTCGGTGGCGCAGCCGAAGGGCGGCCTGAACGTGAAGTGCGTCGCCAGCCATGGCGGAGTGACTGTTGGTGAGGACGGGGCGAGCGCGCAGGCGATCGAGGACCTCGCGCTGGCGACCTCGCTGATCCCGTTTCGTGTGGTGGTGCCGGCTGACTTCGAAGAGGCGAAGCAGGCGATCGTGGCCGTTGGGCATACTGACGGTCCTGCCTATGTTCGCACCGGGCGTCCGAAGGTCGCGGCGCTCTACGGGGCGGACTATCGCTTCCAGATCGGGAAGGCGAGCCAGCTTCGCAACGGGAGGGACGTGACGATCATCGCCTGCGGGATCCTCGTGGGCGTGGCGCTGCAGGCGGCAGACGTGCTCGCGGCGGAGGGCGTATCGGCGCGGGTTGTGAATATGGCGACGATCAAGCCGATCGATCGCGAGGCGGTGATCGCGGCGGCCCGCGATACAGGTGCAATCGTGACGGCCGAGGAGCACCAGACGAACGGCGGGCTCGGGTCAGCGGTTGCGCGGGTGCTGGCGGAGACGCTGCCGGTGCCGATGAGCTTCGTCGGGGTGGACCGCTACGGGACGAGCGGGAAGTGGGACGAGTTGCTCGGGTACTTCGGGCTCGATGCGGCGCACGTCGCGCAGGCCGCCCGGGACGCCATCGCTCGGAAGCGCTAGGTAGCCGCGGGTAGTCCTTCGATTTCCGAGAGGGCTTCGAGGATCTTGGTCGTGTGGCGGCCGATCAGGAGTTCGTGGCGGAAAGCCGCGCGGATGATGCCGTCCCGGTCGATCACATAAGTCACACGGTTGGTCATCCACTTCAGGAGCCCGCGCGCGTCGTAAAGGGCGATGATGCGGCGCTCCGGGTCGGGGATGAGCGGGAACGGCAGGTGGTGTTCGTCGCGGAACGAGAGGTGTGCGTCGACGCTGTCGCTGCTCACCCCGACGATGATCGCGCCGTGCTCTTCGACTGCCGCGTAGTTGTCGCGGAGTGAGCAGGCCTCTTTCGTGCAGCCGCGGGTA
>DATCGT010000066.1:0-9178 GCA_036508775.1 Tepidiformaceae bacterium
ACCTCGGGCTGAAGGGCATCATCGGAAAGGGCGGACGGGGGCCAGCAGTCCGTGAGGCGATCAAGCAGCATCACGCCGTATACATGATCGCGGTTGGCGGCACGGGCGCGCTCCTGAACCAGTTCATCAAGAATGCCGAAGTCGTCGCCTTCGATGACCTCGGCACCGAAGCGATCCGGCGCCTGACGGTCGAAGGCTTCCCGGCGATCGTGGTGAACGACTGCCGCGGCGGCGACCTCCTCGAATCGGGGAAGAAGCAGTATCGGACATCGGAACGGCCGATCCCGGCGGTCCAGGCGCTCGGCGGCTAAGAGCGCGCGGCGCTTCGGCCGGGCGGCAAAACCGCCTGGCCTTCGGTAACGGGCTGGCAATGAGGGCACCACGCCGTGAAGCGCAGGTCCACGCCCTGTCGCGCTGAGCGAATGATCGTGTTGCACCGCCGACAGGGGCTGCCTGCTCGGCCGTAGACGCACATGACGGGCCGGCGCGGGGGCTTCCCGTCATCGCCGGGCTTCCCGGCCGCCGCACGCAGGAGTTCCCGCGCGATCCTGATGACCTGCTGCAGTTTTCCGTCGTCCAGTTCTGCGACGCGCCGCCAGGGGTTGAGGCCGCAGCGGAACAGCGTCTCGTGCTTCCAGATGTTCCCGACCCCGGCCATGATCCGCTGGTCCATGATCGCGTCGCCGATCGTGAGCTTCGCCCGCGCGGGTTCACGGAAGGCGGCGAGAGCCACCGCCGGGTCGAAGTCGTCGTCGAGGAGGTCGGGGCCCAACTTGCTGATCGGGGAGTAGTCCGCGAGCGCCCGCTCTTCGATCAGCTCGATGACCGGGGCGAAGAAGTTCACGACGACGGCGTCCTCAACTTCAAGCACCAGCCGCGCGTTGCTCTCGCCAACGGTCCAGGATTCGCCCGGCTTATAGACGTGCCAGGTCCCGTTCATGCGGAGATGGCCGCGCATGGCGAGGCCGTTGTCGAAGCTGATGATCAGGTTCTTGCCCTGCGCCCGCACTCCTGTGCACACGGCGCCGACGATGCGGTCGGTCTGTGGGACGGGACCGGGACCGTGCGCGCGCGCCGACAGGATCGGGCGTCCCTCGATCACGGGACGCAACAGCGCCGCGTAGCGGTAGAGCCTATCGCCCTCGGGCACCGGCCATCGCCTCCGGTCGGGGCTGCCGGTACACAAGCCCCCGGTACCCGACGACGAAACCCGCCGCCGTGAATCTCGCCGTCGCGTCGGACTGGGCGGCTGGCTGGCCATCGATCCGCTGGATGCCGGGCGTCCGGGGCAGCTTCCCGAGCCATGCCGCCAGAGCATCGACCGTGAGGCGGCCCACAACTTCGTCATCGAACGCCGGGAAGGTGACGAGGCCCTTCTCACCGCGCTCGACGTAGAGCACCGCCTCGCCGTCGGCCAGCACGACATGCGCCCCGGCCGCGCGCTGGGGCGACTTCTTCTCCTCGCCCTCGCGGCGGGGCCATGGGAGAACCGCTCCGTAGGGGTTAGCTGGATCGGTGGCCGCAAGGATGTGGATGGTCGGCTCGTCGGGACGCTGGCGCTCCGCGCGCAGCCGGTCGACGGCACCGGGGAGGGCAAACTGTGCGGCACCCATGCCTTCGATGAAGTACCCGCGCCGAACCCGGCCGCTCTCCTCCATCGCCTTCAGCACCGGGTAGATCGCGGAGAACCCTCCCGGGAGGTTCTCCGCCGCGACCGCCTCCCGGACCACCACCCCATACCGTTCGAGAAGGACATTCACCCGCGCGTAAGCCGCCGCGATTGGATTTTCACCAGCGCGCGAGCGGACCAGCGACCAGCGACCGGCGGATTCGGCAGGCAGCCCTCCTGAACCGCGTGGGGAACCCCCGGTCCGCTTCGGCCAGGCGATGGCCCGGACGGGGGCGAAGGTGTCGTTCGTTAGCGCGCCAGCCCAGGCAAGGTCCCAGATCGCTTCCAGAGTCTCCTTCGATCGGGCTTCCATCGCGGCGGCGATCTCGACGAAGAACGACGCGCCGTGGCGCTCGAGGTACTCGATGATGGCTCCATGAAGCGGTGTCGCCGGAGGTTCGGACGCCGGCGCAACGAGTTGGGCGACATGTTCCCTCAACCAGAGAGTGACACGCCCGTCATTCTGACCGAGGGGTCCCGCGCCGACCCATACGACATCGCCGGAGGCGCCGAGCTCGTCCAGCAGTCTCGGCTGGTAGTCGCGCACCCGGGCGTTCAGCACATCTCGCTCAATGACCGAGGCAGGCAGTGCCAGTCCCTCGACCTGGCGGATGACGTCGTGCAGTCGTTCAAGCCCCGAATGCCCGCTGTCGAGGCCGTGCCACTTCGCGAGGAAGCGGGCGTAGGTCGCGCCGTCGACCGGCTCGACCTCGTGCCGCAGTCTCGCGAGCGAACGGCGGCGCAGAAGGCGGAGGACCTCCGGGTCGCACCACTCACGCTCGACGCCACCAGGGCGGAAATCGCCGTGCAGGATGCCACCGGCCGCCTCCAGCGCACGCAACGCGTGGACGACACGGTCTTCGGAAATCGACCACCGGAATGCAGGTTGCGAAGCGAGGAATGGAGCGTGACTGCGCGCGAACCTCGCAAGCAAGCTTTCGAGGGGCCGATCGGCCGGCTGCAAGAACACGCCGGGGATGCCGGGAGGGGGCGAGACCCCAAGCGCGTCCCGGTAGCGGGCGACATCTTCGATCGCAACCCAGCGCTCCTCACCGGCGAGCCGAATCTTGCAGGCGCGACGATCTCCCTCCAGCTCCCGGAGCGAGGCAGACGCGGCTTCGGGGACCGTCATGCGGACGGCGACCTCGAACTCGCTCAGATCGCCCACGCGGCGCAACAGGTCGTGGACCTGATCCGGGTTTCGGGCCTTTCGGCCGTCGGCCAGGCCCTGAAGCTCCAGCTCGACATCGATGAGAGCATCGGGGTCGAGCAACTCGCGCAACTCATCCTGCCCCAGCAGGTCGCGAAGCAAGTCCCGGTCGAGCGTCAGGGCCTGCGCCCGGCGTTCCGCCAGCGGGGCATCGCCCTCATACATGTAGGCAGCGACGTAGTCGAAAAGAAGCGACCGCGCGAACGGCGAGGCGTGGTTTGTCTCAACAGAAGCGATGCGAATTGCCCGGCTCCGAATCGCCGCGAGAACCTCGATCAGACCGGGCAGGTCGAAGACATCGCGGAGGCATTCGCGGTACGTCTCGAGGATGATCGGGAAGGAGCCGTACTTGCTGGCAACCGCCAGCAGGTTCGCCGAACGCTGCCGCTGCAGCCACAAGGGCGAGCGCGCGCCGGGCCGGCGTCGGGGAAGGAGCAACGCCCGCCCGGCATTCTCGCGGAAGCGGGCCGCGAAGAGGGCGGTGTCGGCGAGACGGTCGGTGACGAGGTTCTCGACATCCTCGGGCGCCGGGAGAAGCGAGTCGATGCCGGGGGGCTCTTCGCCACCGGCAAAGCGTACGGCGATGCCATCGTCGCTCCAGATGGTCTGCACATCGAAGCCCCCACGTTCGGCGAGCGTCGCCTCGATGGCCTGCGCCCAGGGCGCGTGAACCCGGCCGCCAAACGGCGTCAGGAGGATGACTCGCCAGTCGCCCAGCTCATCGCGGAAGCGCTCGACGACGATCGTGCGATCGGTCGGCAGCGCCCCGGTGGCTTCCTTCTCCTCAGCGAGGTAAGCGAGGAGATTCCGGGCGGCACGCTCATCCAGGTCGTGGCCGCGAACCAGGCGTTCCACGGCCACAGCTTCATCGTTGATCCCGTCGAGCATTCGGGTGAACTCCCCGATCGCGCGCCCGAATTCGAGCGGGCGGCCGACGCCATCGCCCTTCCAGAAGGGCATCTTGCCCGGTTCGCCGGGGGCGGGGCTAACGATGACCTGGTCGCGGGTAATCTGCTCGATCCGCCAGGTGCTCGCCCCGAGGAGGAAGGTCTCGCCCGGCCGGCTTTCGTAGACCATCTCTTCGTCGAGTTCTCCGACGCGTGGCCCTCCGACTCCGAGAAACACGCCGTAGAGCCCGCGGTCGGGGATCGTTCCAGCATTCACGATCGCGATCGTCTTTGCGTCGCGACGGCAGCCGAGCGTGTCGGTAGCGCGGTCCCAGGTGATGCGCGGCTTGAGGTCGGCGAACTCATCCGAGGGGTACTGGCCGGCGAGCATCCCCAGGACGCTGTCCAGAACATCGCGGCTGATGCTCGCGAAGTTGTAGCTGCGGCGGATGACGCGTTCAAGGTCGGCAACCTGCCAGTCGTCCATCGCACACATTGCGACGACCTGCTGCGCCAGCACATCGAGCGGATTCCTGGGCACGTCGGTCTTCTCGATCAGCCCCTTGTGCATCCGCTCGGCGAGGACAGCGCATTCGAGCAGGTCCCCGCGGAACTTCGGGAAGATGCGGCCAGTACTGATGGCGTCGACCTGGTGGCCGGAGCGCCCGATCCGCTGCATTCCGCTTGCAACGGACTTCGGCGATTCGACCTGGATCACCAGGTCGATTGCCCCCATGTCGATTCCAAGTTCGAGCGAACTCGTGCAGACGATCCCGGGCAGCGTCCCCGCCTTGAGGCGTTCTTCAATGTCCTGCCGCTGCTCCCGCGAAACCGACCCGTGGTGCGCGCGCAGCAGCCCTTCGCCCGCGAGTTCGTTGATGCGGGCGGCGATGCGCTCGGAGAGACGCCGGTTGTTCACGAAGATGAGCGTGGTCCTGTGCTCACGGACCATCTTCAGCAGCTCGGGGTAGATTGCTGGCCAGAGCGAGGTCCGTTCCTCAACTGACATCGACCGCTCGGGGGCCGCGTTCGCGACGTACTCCTCGCTGAAGCGCGTCATATCCTCCACGGGAACGATCACCTTCAGGTCGAGTTCTCTCGCGGAGCCGGCATCGGCGATCCGCACGGGCCGGTCGCCCCCGAGATAGCGGGCGACTTCTTCCAGCGGCCGCTGGGTGGCACTGAGGCCGATGCGCTGCGGCGACCGCTCCGCCAGAGCTTCGAGCCGCTCCAACGAAAGCGACAGGTGCGCTCCGCGCTTCGTGCCCGCCATCGTGTGAATCTCATCGACGATGACTGTCTGGACGGTGCGGAGGACCTCGCGCGACCGCGACGTCAGCATCAGGTAGAAGGACTCTGGTGTCGTAATCAGGACATCGGGCGGGTCGCGGCGGATATCCTCGCGTTCACGCGTGGACGTATCACCGGTGCGGATCGCGACCGTTATGTCAGGCTCCGGGAGTCCCTGCCTCTCAGATGCGAGCCGCAGCCCCGCAAGCGGGGCGCGCAAGTTGCGCTCAACGTCGTAGGAGAGTGCTTTGAGTGGCGAGATGTAGAGGACGCTGACCCCGGCACGCTTTGCTCGCCGGCCGTCGGCACGCGGAGGCGATGCCGGGCGCATTGAGAGGCGGTCCAGGCACCAGAGAAACGCCGCCAGCGTCTTGCCGGAGCCGGTAGGAGCCAGCAAGAGCGTGTGTTCCCCGGCCGCGATTGCATCCCAGCCCAGCTTCTGAGCATTCGTGGGGGCAGCAAACGAGTCGCGAAACCAGCTCCGGGCCGCCGGGCTGAATTTGTCGAGCACGTCAGGTCTGGCGACACCTGTCACGGGATGTATTGTGCCAGACCGCTCCGTGGCCGAACAGGTGTTCTAGGTCGCCGCCGGATCGCCTTCATGCGAGTGATAGAACCCGAGGTGATGCCGCTTCTCATCCGTCTCAGGGTGGATTTCCACTCGGAAGATCGTTTGATACGGGATAAACACCTGGGCGGGCCGCTGGTGCTCCACGGTCGAGGTATGCAGGGCAACCCACGACTCGGTCATGCCCGCCACACCGTTGATGTAGTGGGTGTCACCGTCGACGGTCATGAGTTCAACGACCGGCACCTTGCACTGGGTCTGTTCGCAAAACGAGACGATCGCCGGCGAAAGCACCTGCTCAAAGAACGAGCGGTCAAACGGCACGGCGCTGGGCGTGCTGCCCTGCCCGAGGGCGGGCGTCGGAACCACGCCCGGCGGAAGGTAGATAACACGTGCTGGCTGCGTCATGCGAGCAGAGTAGTTCGGCGGTCGGCGACCCACAACCGGGGTCGCGACTCATTTCGCCACGTTCGCTACACTAATTGCACCCAGGGAGGGTTTACTCATGTCCGGCCCGAACGGCACCCAGCCCCCGCTCTTCTCGTCAGAAGCGCTCGCGGCGCTCTCCCGTTCCGTTGCGGCATGGGAGGAGGGCCCGCTGGCGCGCTCACTGGCACGTCAGCCCGAGCGTGACTGCGCCTTCGAGACGACCAGCGCGCCGGTCAATCGTCTCTACACACCCCTCGACATCGCCGGATTCGACTATGCCCGCGACCTCGGCTTTCCCGGCGAATACCCGTTTACCCGTGGCGTCCAGCCGACGATGTATCGCGCCCGCCACTGGACGATGCGGCAGTACGCCGGCTTCGGCACGGCGGAAGAGTCAAACCAGAAGTTCCGCTACCTGTTGAGCCAGGGCCAGACCGGCCTCTCGGTCGCCTTCGACCTTCCGAGCCAGCTCGGGTACGACTCGGACGACCCGATGGCCATCGCGGAAGTGGGCCAGGTCGGCGTGGCGATCGACTCGCTCTACGACATGGAGACGCTCTTCGAAGGAATTCCGCTCGACAGCGTCTCCACGAGCATGACCATCAATGCCCCGGCTGCAGTCATGCTCGCCATGTACATCGCCTCAGCCGAGAAGCAGGGCGTACCACCCGAGAAGCTGAACGGCACCGTCCAGAACGACGTCCTCAAGGAGTATGTCGCGCGCGGCACCTACATCTTCCCGCCAGCCCCCAGCGTCCGGCTCGCGGCCGACATCATGGCCTACTGCGCACAGAACGTGCCGCAATGGAACAGCATCAGCATCAGCGGGTACCACATGCGCGATGCCGGCGCCACGGCCGCCCAGGAAATCGGCTTCACGTTCGCGAATGCCTGCGCCTACATGGATGAAGCTCTATCGCGCGGGCTCAACATTGACGAGTTCGCCCCGCGCATCAGCTGGATCTTCAACACCCACAACAACTTCTTCGAAGAGGTGGCCAAGTACCGCGCGCTGCGGCGGCTCTGGGCACGGATCTTGAAGGAGAAGTACGGCGCGAAGGACCCTCGCTCGATGGCCCTCCGTACGCACACCCAGACGGGTGGCAGCACGCTAGTCGCCCAGCAGCCCGAGAACAACATCGTTCGTGCGACCGTTCAGACGCTGGCCGCGGTCCTCGGCGGGGTTCAGAGCATCGCCCTGAGTTGCTTCGACGAGGCGCTCGCTCTGCCGACGGACCAGGCGCAACGGATTGCGCTCCGTACCCAGCAGATCATCGCCCACGAAACGGGCGTCACCGATACCATTGACCCGCTCGCCGGCAGCTACTTCGTCGAGCACCTGACCAACCAGCTCGAACAACAGGCCGTCGAATACATGGACCAGATCGAACGTGCCGGCGGCGCCGTGAAGGCGATCGAGAGCGGCTGGCTCCAGGCCCAGATCGCGGAAGCCAGCTGGCAGCACCAGCAGGAGATCGACCAGAAGAAGACGATCGTGGTCGGCGTGAACGAGTACACCGACAGCGCAGGGCAGCCGCAGTCAATCTTCAGCGTTGACCGCCGCCTCGTTGACCATCAGCTGCAGCGGCTTGAGCGACACCGCAGCGCGCGCGATACGAACCGGGTTACCGCAACCCTGGAGGCGCTCCGCACCAGCTGCCAGGGGACCGACAATCTCGTCCCGGCCATCCTCGATGCCGTGCGCGCCTATGCCACGCTGGGGGAGATCTGCGGCGCCATGCGCGACATCTTTGGCGAATACCGACCACCGACAGTTATCTAGCGTGTCTTGCGGAGCATGACGAGCGGCGAAACCTCCACCGACGACAACGAAGCCCTCCCCTGGCCGGACCGGGGCGCTGGCGTGCTCCTGCATCCAACCTCGCTTCCCGGTCGCTTCGGGGCTGGCGACCTCGGCCAGGAGGCTCACAACTTCGTCGACATGCTCGTCGATGGGGGGCAGTCGGTCTGGCAGATCCTGCCGCTGGGGCCCGCCGGGAACGGCAACTCGCCCTACGCCGCCCGTTCCGTATTCGCCGGCAACCCGACACTGATCGCCCTTGGTAGGCTGGTCGAGGAACACCTTCTCGACAGCCATGAACTCGACGACCCTCCCTGGTTCTCGCCGGAGCGGGTTGACTTCCCGGAGGTCGACGTCTGGCGCGAGCCGCTCCTTCGCAGGGCCTGCGAGCGATTCCTTGCGTCGGGCCGAGCGACCGAGCTGGACGCCTTCGCGGAGCGCACGCACTGGCTGGCTGACTACGCGCTCTTCGCGGCCCTGCACCGCTTGTATGACGCACCGTGGGACAGCTGGCCCGAGCCCCTGGCGCAGCGGAATCACAACGCCCTGGCCGAAGCCAGGCTAGAACTGGCCGCGGAGATCACCTACCAGGAGTTCCTCCAGTGGTGCTTCGACCGCCAGTGGTACGACCTTCGCAGCTACGCGAACAGCCGGGGGGTCGGGATCTTCGGTGACGTGCCCATCTTCCCCGACTACGACAGCGCGGATGTCTGGGCGAACCCTTACCTCTTCAAGCTCGATGCCGCGGGACACCCCGAGCGGGTCGCTGGCGTACCGCCCGACGCGTTCTCGTCAGCTGGCCAGCACTGGGGAAACCCGCTCTACCGCTGGGATGTCCTTGCGGCGCAGGACTACTCGTGGTGGGTCGAACGCCTTCGCGCCGATTTCTCGCGCATGGACCTCCTTCGGATCGATCACTTCCGCGGGTTCCACGCGGCATGGGAAATCCCGGCAGAAGACAAGACGGCAGAGCGCGGTCAATGGGTGCCGGGGCCGGGCGGCGCGTTCTTTGAAGCAGTTCGCGCGAGCCTCGGCGAGCCTCCGATCGTCGTCGAGGACCTGGGAGTGATCACCCGCGACGTGCGCACGCTCCGCGATAGTCTCGGCTACCCGGGCATGGCGGTCCTGCAATTCGCCTTTGGCGACGATGCCCGCAACCCCTACCTCCCGCACAACCACCGCCAGAACCTGGTCGTCTACACCGGGACGCACGACAACGACACCACGCTTGGCTGGTTCCACTGCCTGGGTGAGAAGGAACGCGCGGCCGTCCTCCGGTACCTGGCCCGGGACGGGGCCGACATCGTCAGCGACATGATCCGGG
>DATCGT010000067.1:0-5616 GCA_036508775.1 Tepidiformaceae bacterium
GAGAGTGAACGGAACTGCCCGGTCTGCCAGAAGGCTATGTACGAGTTCGATTACCGCGCGAACCCGCTGGAGATCGATGCCTGCCCCGACGGGCATGGGTACTGGCTGGATGGGGGCGAGGAAGCTCGCGTCCGGGTGCTCATCCTCCAGCGAGCGCGGGATCTCCATCGCGCAGCCGGCGCGGAGGCATCGTTCGGAGCGTTCCTGGGTGGCCTCCGCAAGCAACTCGGCGGTCACGGCCGCCGTCCCTGATCCCAGGCTCGCCCTCGATGACCCGGTGAAGCCGGTCAGTTCTCCGTGGGCATATGAACGTAGGCCGACTGGATGCCGACCCGCCCGGGCCCGGTGAAGCGGTTGAAGATCAGGTTCCCGCTGCCCCCGAACATCCCGGTCTTCAGGCCGTACATGGTCTGCTGCATGTCCACCGACTCGTCGCGGTAGACCCAGGCGCCGGATTCGACGTCGATCGCCTCGCCGGGGGCGAGCATCTTCTCGAAGACGTTGCCGTAGCCGTGGAGCCAGACGACACCTTCTAAGGCCTTGGCCTTGAAGTGGTCAATGAAGAAGCCCGTGCCGCCGAAGAGCATGTTGGTGACGCCCTTCACGCGGGTGAACGAGTAATCGATGGAGTTGGTGGCCGCCAGGAACTGGTGCTCCCGGACCAGGACTCCCTGGCCCGGGAGAAGGTGGAGCGGGAGGACATGACCCGGGTCGTCGCGCGAGAAGGCGACCTCGCCCGCGGACTGCGTCTCGGTCATGAAGATCGGCATCCCGGCCATCATCCGCTTGAATCCGCCGGCGAGCGGGTGCATGCCGATCGCCATGGCCGGGTTCTTCCAGAGGATCACGTGGTGTTCGAAGTAGACGCCGACTGAGCCGTCGAGGCTGATGTGGAGGACGGGCACGAGTTCGCCGTCGATCCGGTAGCGAAGCCCCGGGGCCACGCCCTCCTCGAGCTGCGTCGGCAGAAGAACCGGCGGGGTGCTCGCGAGCACGACGGGGGGTGGCGGTGGAACGACGCCTGCGACCTGTGCGGCGGCCGTGCCGCAACCCGGGCAGAACCGGACGCCCTCTGCAAGTTCCCGACCGCAGTTCGTACAGACCATTGTCTCCCCCGTTTGCGTGCCACGGTTTCGTTGCAGGTGGTTATCGATGTCAGGCGACCTACAGGCAACCGGGCACGGCTTCAACTGATCGCGGCCTTTACGTCGCAAGCACCGCGTGTGGCCCCGAGGGGCAGCGCCTCAGGGCGACGGGGTCGATCCCGGGCAGCGGTAGAGGAGCCAGGCAGCGGCAGGAATCCCGGGCGCGCGCTGGACGATGGTGCACTGGCGCGCAACCACGACGGCGACATCGTCGAGGACCCCCGCGCGGACTCGCGCTTCCGACAGCAGGACGTAGGGCACCTGGCCGTCGTGGAGGAGTGCATCGAGCTTCGCTGGAGCCAGCACCGGCGTACGCTCGTACTCATTCCAGATCGGCAGTACGGAGGCGCCCGTGAAGGCGATCGCCTCACCCGCGTTGTTCACGCCGTCGATCGCGAAGCTGTATTGCGTGCCGCCGCGGGTGGGGTAGCGGAGGAGGTATTCCGCCGGGACTGTCCGGCCGTCGGGCACAGTCCCATCGTTGGCCGCGTAGACGACGGGGTTAGGACGCGTGATCTGCCCTCCGCTCGGCGCATCGCGGGTGATCCAGCACGACACGGCGACCATCGGGCCAAGCGCGGCCCCGAGCAGGATGAGTCGCGCGCACTGGCTCCCGAGCACCCGTCTCCAGAGCTCACCCCCGGCGAGGGCGAACAGCGCCGCGATTGCGGCGACGGCGGCGGCGATGTGGGTGCCATCGGCGATGAGCGGGTAGTCTCGAACGCTCCACCAGGCGAACGCTGCTGAGCCGAGAAGGAGGGCCGGCAGGAGGAGCCGCGTGATCCCGGCACGCCGGCGCGCGAACTCAACCATCCCCACCCCCGACACGACGGCGAGCGCGGGCGCGTACGACTCCATGTACTGGGCGGCGCCGCGGTTGGAGACCGAGAGAAGCACGATCCCGGTCGCGGCCCACGCCACCCAGAAGAGCCCCGGCCCATGTAGCCAGTCCCGCCGCCATCCAACGATCGCGGCCATGCCCGTGAGGGCGAGGATGACGGTCTCGCCAAGAAGGGGCCCATTCGCGCCGCTCACGAGGCGCAGGGGGCCAGCGTCGCCGACGCCAAACGAACGTGCCGTCGCCTCGGTGGCGGCGGCGGCTGCCTCAGTCAGCGGATCAAAGATGGCAACATCGCCGGGCAGGATCCGGTCGAGGCCGTTGTAACGAAGGACAAGCCCGATTTCACTGTTGTCCTTGTCGTTCAGGACAAGTGGACGGTGCGAGGCGGGGGTGAGCTGCAGAGCCAGCACCCAGGCGAAGCTGACGGCGGCAAGGGTGGCGGCTGCCCCGGCTAGCCATGGAAGCCAGCGTCGCCAGTCGGCGCGGAGGCTGACCGCGAGGTACAGGGCGGCTGCCGGGAGGACAACGAAGCCCTCGAAGAATTTCACGTTGAAGGCGAGCCCCATCAGGAACGCCCAGCAGAGGAGGAGGGGGGGCCGACGCTTTTCGACGGCGACCACGAGCACCAGCGCGGCGGCCACGAGGATGGCCATCATCAAGGCGTCCATCGTGCTGTCCCGCGCGGTGGCGACCGACTCCGGGAAGACCGCGAGGACCGCGGCGGCGCAGATCGCGCCCGCGATGCCGTAGCTGGCGCGGGCCGCCGCGAAGGTCAGCGGGACGGCGAGCGTACCGGCAATGGCCATCGGCATGATGAGCGCGACGCCGTCGAAGACGCCGATCTTCGTCGAAAGTACCTGCAGCCAGAGGGCCAGCGGCGGCTTGTCGACGGTGAGGGTCCCGGCCGGGTCGAAAGCCGCGTACCAGAAGTTGTGCCAGGACATGCCCATCGAGCGCACGGAGGAGGCATAGAACAGGTTCCCGAGGCTGAGGTGGTCGAGGTAGAGCAGCCTGAAGGCGCCAGCGATCGCGGTCAGTGCAATGACCAAGACGCCGATGGCGATGCGCGTTCGGGAACGAGCAAGCAGCCCTGCGGTTCCCAGGATCATCGTGTGCAGCCAGCGATCATGAGTGCGGACTATACTTCGCGCCTGCGCCAACGGGCTTCCTGTCAGGGCTTTGTATTAACCAACGATCACACTGGGCCTTGTGGCGGCGTGTAGCATCCGTTACAAATCGCGATCGTGACGGTTGTAGCCGTCCGTCAGAGGGACAAAAGGAATTGGCAGAGCAGACAACCAGGGCAACAATCAGCGGCTTCGTCATGCCGGATGCTTCGGTGGGAACCAAGTTCACCGACACGCTCGACATCGACCAGGAGGCGCATCGCCTCTATATGGGCGACACCTGGAGTGGTGGCGTCGATGTCTTCGACATCACAACCAGCGAGCCGAAGCTCCTCCAGACGATTCGCATGCGCGGGAACCTGTTCGGGGTTGCCGTCGCGAAGAACGTGAACCGGGTATTCGCCGGCCTTGCGAACAGCGCGGTGGCCGTCATCGACATCGATCCCGCGTCGCCCCAGTTCAACAAAGTGATCGCCCGGGTCGACACGGGCGGACGGGGCGCTGCCGACCTGATCGACTATGACCCGGTGCACCGAAAGCTCTATTCGGCGAACCGCAACGATGGCTTCATGGTCGCGATCGACGCGGTCAAGAACGAGGTCGTCGGGCGCATCGCCGGGCTCGGCGGCGGGCTCGAGCAGCCGCGGTACAACCCCGCCGACGGAATGGTGTATCTCGCCGGAAACACCGACAACGTCCTCTACCAGGTGGACGCGGTGAAAGACGTGCTGGTGAACACCTTCACGATCGACGACCCGTGCCATCCAAACGGGCTGGCGATCAACCCGGCGACCAACCATGCATTGCTCGCCGCGAGCAATCGCGAACACCCCCGCACGGTGATCTGGGACCTCAACACCCAGAAGATCGCGTCGGTGATCGAAGAGTCGGGTTGTGGCGACGGCGCGATCTACAGCGCCAAGGTCGACAGGTTCTTCTTCGCCGCTTCCGGGTTCACCGGCGGGCCGGTGATGGGGATCTTCGGTGGGAACCCGGTGAAGTTCCTCACGAACGTCCCGACCGAGCGAGGCGCGAGCTGGGTGGCCTTCGATGAGACGAACAACATCGTCTACGCCCCCGCCATCCGCGCGGGCAAGCCGGCGTTGATCAGCTTCCCGTTGCCGGTGTAGCAGGTGAGGTGGTCGTCGTCGGCATTCGGCCGACGGCGGCCAGCAACCCGCGGATCACGGATTCTGGACGGGGCGGGCAGCCGGAGATGAAGACATCGACGGGGAGGACGGCGTCGATGCCGCCGGCAGTAGCGTAGCTTGCCCCGAACATCCCGCCCGACGTGCAGGCTCCCATCGCGACGACCAGCCTGGGCTCCGGCATAGCCTCGTAAGTGAGCCGTGCGGCCTGCGCCAGGTTCCGGGTCATGGCCCCGGTTACCAGGAGCAGGTCGGCGTGGCGAGGGGAGGCAACGAAGTCGATACCGAGACGCTGAAGGTCGTGAACCGGGTTCAGGAGCGTGTTCATCTCCCAGTCGCAGCCGTTGCAGGAACCTGAATCGAGGTGGCGGATCTGGAGCGACCGGCGAA
Organism: Tepidiformaceae bacterium; assembly: GCA_036508775.1. GTDB lineage: Bacteria > Chloroflexota > Dehalococcoidia > Tepidiformales > Tepidiformaceae > JBGPOS01. The sequence continues at coordinate 4,652 of DATCGT010000067.1, forward strand.
GTTTCGCGGAGACGGCGGCCTTGAACTCGGCTTCCGCGGTCCCCGTCGACACCCCTTCGCCCGCAGTCCCGAGGGTCCAGGTTCGGACGAGCGACTGGCGGGTCGATGCCAGTGGGTCGATCTCATTCGCGGTACGAAGGGCACCGCTGGGACAGGCCCGGATGCAGGCGCCGCAGGAGATGCAGCGACCGTGGTCGATGGACCAGCGGCCCGCCCCTGCTGTATCGATGGTGATGGCGCCCGTGGGGCAGGCGGCTTCGCAGGCGCCGCTTACGGTGCAGGTGATCGGGTCGAAGGCCGGCACGCCGCGGTCTCCGCGATCCGGGAGCGAGGCCTCGCGGGGGTAGCGGGAGGTGACAACGCGTGAGCGAAGCGGTCGCAGGAGCAGGTCAGCGATCCCCATAAGACCTCCTAGCGGTCACAGCAGGCGTAGCAGAGCTCGAAGCTCTTATTGATAAGGGGGAAGTCCGGGACCATATTGCCGGGCACGGCTCGGGTCACGAGTGGCCAGTTGGCGTAGGACGCCGAGCGAATGCGAAGCCGGTAGATGGTCTCGCCCGTCGGACCGGCCATGAGCCAATGGACGTTCGAGCCGCGAGGGCTCTCCGCGTACCCGATGGCGGAGGCCCCGCCGGCGATCGGGCCGAGCGGGGCCGAAATATCGCCGCCCGGGAGGCCCCCGAGAACCCTTCCGAGCAGGTCGAAGCATTCGAGCGCCTCGCGGGCCCGGACCATGAAGCGCGCCTGCACGTCACCTGCATGCTCGGTGATGCGCGGGACGCCGATCGCGCTGTAGGCAGCGTGGGGGTGGTCGATGCGGTAGTCGGTATTGAGACCGGAAGCTCGGGCTGTAACGCCGGTTCCCCCGAAGGCGATCACCGTTTCCAGGTCGAGCGCCCCGGGGCCGTCCATGCGGTGAACGAACGTTGGCGCCGAGCGAAGCATGTCGAGGTAGTCTTCGAACT
>DATCGT010000068.1:0-2597 GCA_036508775.1 Tepidiformaceae bacterium
CGATGCCGGCACCAACGCCGACCGCCACCGCAATTCGGCGATCCTCAGCCGTCAACTGGAACAGGTCCCCGAGCCACGAACCGAAGCCTGCCGCAATCTGCGCGGTCGGGCCCTCGCGACCTGCGCTCCCACCCGAGCCGATGGTAATAGCGGAGGCTACGAGCTTAATCGCCGGAATTCGTGCTCGTATCTTCCCGCCGCGTTCGTGAAAGGCCTCAATCGCCGCGTCAGTGCCGTGCCCCTCGGCCTCCGGAGCGAGCGTGAAGACTATCAACCCGCTCAGCAACCCCCCGATCGTGGTCACGACTGGTATCAACCAGCGCCGCCCGATGGCCGTCACGACCGTCGTGCCCTCGCCGCTCGGGACAGGCGGCTTCATGCCGACGATGGTGCCGAGGAAGAACTTCGTCGACAGGGCGATCGCTTCGAAGAAAACGATCGCGCCGAGCCCCGCGACGACCCCGATCAATGCTCCCAGAATGATCCACTTACGAAAGTAGCCGCCTAGGATGCGCTTTCGCCAGTCTGGCGAAGCTGTGAGCGAGACGGGAAGCGTCATGGGTGGTCGTGCTCCGAGTGATCCTCTGGGCTGCGCCGCTGAGAAGCTGACGCCCTGGGGGCAGAGATCAACTGTCGCCAGAAACCGTTCGAACTGCCAAATTGCATGTCCTGTACCAAAGGTAAGCGATGACACGTCCATCGATCGAGGCACGGCTCTCCTGACCGTCATTCCGACGACCGAAGAAGCACGATGCGGAGAGAGCGGCAGATCCCTCTCCTCTCCTGCAGCCGCATGTGTCCACCTCAGCGGGAGGCACGCTGTTGAGCCGACCTGGAAGCTGTCGCATCCTGGCGCCCAAGGCCAAGCTTCCCCAGCAGCGGCGCGAACGTAATGCCCTGAATCACCAGCGAGAGCGTCACGACACCGAACACCACGGCAACCGGATCGACCCCACCGAAGTCTCGCTGGGCCACGCCCAGGCCGAGCACCAGCGCGATCGGGATGCTGCCTCGTAGTCCACCCCAGTAGATCGCGTGGCTCCACGCACGTGGAACTCTCAGCAGCTTTGGGGTCCGACCGGAGCCGAAGGGGGACAAGAGTCCATAGACGGCAAGGGCTCGCCCGACCAGGAGGGCGGCCGTCAGCGTAATGGTCGCGATCGCTGTCGCGCGTTCACCGAGGCTCTTCAGCTCAAACTCCAGGCCAATGAGGAGGAAGAGGGCGGAGTTCAACAAGAACGCGACGACCTCCCAAACCTCCAGCAATGCGGCCTGCGAGGATGCTGACATCGCCCGGTGTGTCCCGTAGTTGCCGATGAACAACCCGCCAACGACGACTGCGAGTATCCCCGATCCGCCAAGGCGATCGGCCAGAAGGAACGTTCCAAAGGCCAGCGCCACCGACAGCGTAATCTCTACCAGGTGGTCGTCCAGGAGGCGCATGAGCCGATGAATGAGGTAGCCCATCGCTATCCCGATGCCGAGCCCGACCACGACCTCTTTGCAGAATTCGCCCAACGCTCCCGCCCAGTTCATTGCCGCACCGGGCTCCGCTGGGAAAGCGAACGAGAGCGCGATCGTGAACAGTACGACACCGAGCGCGTCGTTGAAGACCGACTCGCCTTCGAGCAGCGTGCGTAGGCCACCCGAGACTCGGTGGACTTTCATTGTTGCGAGAACGCTGACGGGGTCTGTTGGCGCCAGGATTACCGCCAGCAAGAGCGCGAACCTGAACGGCAGATCCGTGAAGGCAGCGAGGGCCGCCGCGACGACGCCCGCCGTAATCAAGGTGCCTGGTACGGCCAACAACAACACCTGATACCACCTTCGGCGCAGCTCGCCGAGGTCCATGTTGATCGCTCCCTCAAACAGCAGTGGCGGTAGGAAGACCAGGAGGATGAAGTCCCGGCTCAGCGTGACGTTGAAGAAGTGGCCGAAGCTGATACAGAACCCAACGACGACAAGAGCCACTGTGTGGGGCACCCGCAGGTACCGCGCCCCGATCGCGACGATCGACGCGATGAGAAGCAACTCGACCGCGAGCAACTCGAAATCTGCAAAATCCACGACTCGTCTACCCTAAACCTGGGTCTGGCGGCGAGAAAGCTCATTCCGCCACTCCGGCCTTGCTGCGCAGCAATCGTGTTCGAAAGGTAGAGAGACGCTCGTTCAAAGGACATCGCGCACACGGCCATTGAAGCTCTCAGCAAAATGCACGTCCTTCGTCGTGTGGTCATGTCCCGTCAAGTGGTGTAACAGCGATGTCATCGTGGATGCCTGTTCAAACGGCGAGTGGAAGTGATTCCGCGATGGCGGCCTCCTGCGGTGGTGATGCGAGACGAGTGACGAGCGGCTTCATGGACTCGTCACTGAGGTAGCGGCGGGCGATGAGCCATTCATCGTTCTGCTCCGCGAGTACGGCGCCGATCAGGCGGAGAGCGGCCTTGCGATTGGGAAAGATGCCGACCACGTCGGTCCTGCGCCGGATCTCCTTGTTTAAGCGTTCCATGGGATTGTTCGACCAGATTTGCCGCCAGTGCGACTGCGGGAAGGCGGTGAAGGCGAGGATGTCCGGGCCTGCATCCGCGACCATGGCC
>DATCGT010000069.1:0-7805 GCA_036508775.1 Tepidiformaceae bacterium
TCGGATGCCCTCGCCGAGATACACACCTGGAAGCAGCCCGACCGTATCCGCCAGCTGGCCACAATCGTCGTCGCAAGGAAAGACCAGGCCACGATTGAGGCGGGGATGCGGGTGGTCGACATGCCGAACATCGGCATCAGCTCCACCGACATCCGCGCGCGGATCGCGGCGGGCAAGACGATCCGCTATCTGACATTGGCGCCCGTCGCGGCCTACATCTACGAGCACGGCCTCTATCAGAGGAAAGCGCCGCCAACGCGTCGCCCGGGTGGACTCCGCATATGACCGAGGAGGAGGCACCACAGCGTCGGCCGCACCTCCCGAAGCTTCCCGCGACCCCGCTGGACCGCCTCCGTCCCGGCGGCCTCATCATCGACGAGCTCACCGAGCAGCTAGACCGCACTCGCCGAATCCTCGCCGACAGCCCTGAAGATACCGCCGAAGCGGCCTTCTCGCGTCTCCGCGAAGAGGAGGCTGAGCGCCGCATCGCCGCCGGGATGGCCGAGCGGGCCCCGCTCGCCGAACCGGACCGCTTCCCCGAGGCCCATCGCCTCGCGATCCACGCCCTCGAAGTGCTCGACCGCGAAGGCTCCCGCGACCCGAAAGTGTGGCGGCTTGGCCCTCTGACCGGCCTCGCACAGGTCGCCGTCGAATTCGTGGCCGAATACCTGGTGAAGTCGTTCGCGTCGGACATCGTCGGGCGGCTGCGCAACCTCTACGCCCGCCGCGAAGCCCAGTGCCAGCCTGCGACGCCCGAACGCCGCACCCTCGCCCGGGCACGCATGGAAATGGAACGCCTCGCGCCCGGCTTTGGCGGCGGCGGTATCGGCGCGCCTATCCTGATTGTCGGCGGGCTCCTCGTGCCAGCGCTTGCCTCGCTGTCGAACTACCTGGGCGCGATCGACTTCACGAACCGCCGGATTGTCCTCGGGGGGCTCTTCCTGCTCTTCATCGTGGCCCTGTCACTCTCTTCAGCCGTATTGCGCGGGGCGGCAGTCGCCCACCGGCGATCGCAGCTCATCATGGGCCAGCCGCTCGCGGCCCTTTGGGAAACGCTGGGCAACGCAGGCACCCCACCCGAGGACGACAGCGTCCTCTTCGCCTCAATCGCGGTGCTGGTGACGGCGCTGGTCTGGTTCGTACTGCCGGCGGCGGCCGCTATCGTCTACGTGATGCTCTAAGAATCCGCCAGCGCCTCGGTCAGCGCCTCTCGCAACGTCTGCGACGAGAAGGGTGCCCGCAGCAGTTCCCGCTCGCCGAGCGCGATGACGGGGATCTCGAACAGGTAGCGGTGATGCAGCGCGTCGTCCGCCTCGATGTCGATGCTCTCGACGTCGAACCCCAGTTCACGTGCGATGGTCGCAAGGTCGCGTTCAGCCGTGTCGCAGAGGTGGCACCCGTCGCGCCGGTAGAGGCGAACGGCCTGATGCCCGGCGGGCATCAGGCGGTCGTGTCAGGCTTGCGACGGCGGCGTGAGCGAGGCACGTCGCCCTCTTCGGCCTCTTCACCCCAGACGCGTTCGGCGTATTCGGGGGTAATCGGCCCGGGCCAGCGCATCAGCACGCCCGCGACGATGATCGCCGATCCGACCATCAGGCAGCTCACCAGCTGCGGAACAGGGATCTTCCATAGTTCCTGCTCGTCGATCCGGAAGTAGGAGAGGAAGAACCGCATGATCGCGTACATCGCCATATAGCTGGCGAAGATCCAGCCGGGGACCTTCACGAAGCGTCGCAGCACGAACAGGAGGATACCGATTATCACCAGGTCGCCCACCAGCTCGTAGCCGCCGGCGGTGGGGTGGACCGAGTAGGTATCAAGCGGGTTGAGCGGGTGGTTCGGGTCGGGATGGTTCAGGAAGTAGCCGAACTGCGGACTGTTGGGATTGAGGTACTTCACCGCCCAGGGAAGGCTCGACCGCGCCGCAAGATGCTCGCCGTTGATCAGGTCACCGATGCGCCCGATTGCCTGCCCGAGGAGCATGCCGGGTGCCGCCGCATCGAACGTGATCGCGATCGGCCAGCGGTGATAGAGCGCGTACGCCAGGCCCCCAGCCACGCCGCCAATAAGGCCGCCGTACAGGGTGATGCCGCCTTCGGTAATCCCGGTCACGATCTTGGGCAAATTGCTTCCGAAAATGTCCCAGTGCTCAAAGACATAGAACATGCGGGCCCCAACGATGGCGCACGGTACCCCGACAAGCGCGATCTCTTGCGCGACTTCGGTCGGGACCCCGTCCCTCTTCGCCAGGAAGACCGACAGCGTGACCCCACCGAGGATTCCGACAGCGGTGAAGAAGCCGTGCCAGGTAATCGTGAATGGGCCCGACGTAAACATCGTCGGGTCGATCGTGATGTTGATCGTCAGCCAGAGGTAAGAGAGAAGATGCATCGCGAGGTAGGTTACAGGTGCCAGGCCACACGGAACAGTAACCCATACGGGATCCGGGTCATGACTCCGGGACTCTAGCTCTCCGGCGGCGGAATCGCGGGACCATCGGGACCCAGCGGCGACTCGCCGCCGAACTGTTCGAGAATCCGCCGGGTCATCTCGTCCAGCTGTTCCTTGCTGATGCCCATCTTCTCCATCGTCTGGCGCATGAGGCGCTGGACCTCGTCAAAGTCCTCACGAATGAGCGCCTCGGCCAGTTCGAGCTGCGTCTCGATCGCGAGGAAGCGTTCGCGCCGCTGAGTCTCGTTCTCGGTCGCGAGGATGGTGGACATCAGCCGGGTGAAGAGAGTGGTCGTCCGGGCGATGCGGATGCGGTCTTCGTGGTGCGGGGGAAACTCCCCCGTTACCGCGACTTCTAGTCCGGTGCGCTTGTCAGAGGCGACGTATTGTTCCGGCACGACTCTCAGGATACCCGACGGCACGTTGGGGCGTCAGACGTCGAGGTTCTTGACCTGCGTCGCGTGGGACTGGATGAAGCGGCGCCGGTAGATCACTTCTTCGCCCATCAGCTGGTAGAAGACCGTGTCGGCTTCAGCCGCATCCCTCACGTCTACCTGGAGCAGCAGCCGTGTGTCGATGTTCATGGTCGTATCCCAGAGCTGTTCGGCGTTCATCTCGCCGAGGCCCTTGAAGCGCTGGACGCTGAAGGAGGCCTTGCGGCCCTTCTTGAAGTCGTCCAGTTCCTTGTCGCTGAAGTGGTAGGTGACCGTCTTCCCCTGCTGCGTCCGGTAAAGCGGAGGCTGGGCGATGTACAGGTGCCCGTTATAGATGAGCTCGGGCATGTTCCGGAAGAAGAAGGTCAGGAGCAGCGTTCGGATGTGGGCACCGTCAACGTCCGCGTCGGTCATGATGATGACCTTGTGGTAGCGCAGCTTCGCAACGTCGAAGGTCTCGCGGATGCCGGTACCCAGCGCCGAGATGAGGAGGCGGATCGCCTCGTGGCCCAGCATCTTGTCCGGGCGGGCCTTCTCCACGTTCAGAATCTTCCCGAAGAGCGGGAGGATGGCCTGGTAGCGACGATCGCGGCCCTGCTTGGCTGAACCGCCCGCGCTGTCGCCCTCGACGATGAAGATCTCGGCTTCCTCGGGGTCGCGCGTCGAGCAGTCGGCGAGCTTGCCCGGGAGCGAGCCGCTCTCGAGGGCGCTCTTGCGGTGAACGAGGTCACGCGCCTTGCGGGCCGCTTCCCGCGCTCGGGAAGCCGTAATGGACTTCTCAACGATCCGGCGCCCGTCGGACGGGTTCTCTTCAAGGTAGGTCGCCAGGGCCTCGCCAAGAACGCTCTGGACCTGCGCCGCCACTTCGGGGTTACCGAGGCGGGTCTTCGTCTGACCCTCGAATTGTGGTTCGGGAAGCTTCACGGAGATCACGGCGACGAGGCCTTCGCGGACATCATCACCAGAAAGGTTCGCGTCACCGTCCTTCAGGACCTTCACCTTGCGGGCGTAGTCGTTCAGGACTCGCGTGAGGGCCGTTCTGAAGCCGGTGAGGTGGCTCCCACCGTCAATCGTGTTGATTGAGTTGGCGAAGGTGAAGACCGACTCGTTAAAGCTGTCGTTGTACTGGATGGCGCATTCGATGACGTTGCCATCGATTTCGCGTTCCACGTAAATCGGGTCGAAGTTGATGGCTTCTCGTTCACGGTTAACGTGCCGGACGAAGCTCTTGATGCCGCCTTCGAAGTAGTAGTTGACTTCGCGGCCATCGCGTTCGTCGCGCAGGTGGAACCAGACACTCTTCGTAAGGTACGCGTAGAGACGAAGTCGTTCGGCTTCGATCTTGAAGTCAAAATCAACGTTTTCGAAGATCTGCGTATCTGGCTTGAAGGAAACGGTCGTCCCATGACCCCGGTCACCGACCATTTTCGATGCGACGAGTTCGGTGACCGGGGTGCCACGCTCGAACTCCTGTCGATAGACCTTGCCGGCATGCCCCTTGCCCTGGGCTTCAGGGTCGGGGACAACTTCAACCCACATCTTCTCGGAGAGCGCATTTACGACGCTCGCGCCAACGCCGTGGAGGCCACCAGACACCTTGTATCCGCCGCCGCCGAACTTGCCGCCGGCGTGCAGTACGGTCATTACCGTCTCGACCGCTGTCTTGCCCGTCTGCTTCTGGATGTCGACCGGGATACCGCGGCCGTTGTCGGTGACCGTGCACCACCCATCGTTCCCGATGATGACTTCGATCCGGTTACAGTAACCGGCCATCGCTTCATCGACGCCGTTGTCGACGAGTTCCTTGATGAGGTGGTGGAGACCGGACTTGTCGGTCGTACCGATGTACATACCAGGGCGACGACGTACGGCCTCGAGACCCTCGAGGACCTGGATGTTGGCTGCTGTGTAGGACGACTTACCGCCTACCGGATCCGACTCGATGGATGCTGGCTTTGAGACCATATGCGGGAGCTATCTGCCTCGCTGCACGGCCTTTTGGGCGGGCTGAGAAACCGTACAGATACCTTCACAGTTTAGCACCGGGGGGTGTGAAAGGCCACTCGCGACGCCCCAAACTGGTGCTCGTGAAACGCATGCCGGTATTTTTCTCATCTTGCCGCTGGAGAATCCCCTAAATCCTGCCGATATTGGATATGACCACCAACGGTGTGGGAAATGTCCGGTGAGCGGAAGGAAAATGCGGTGTCTCGTACACGACCAGCACTGAGCCCGGTCGCCCGCACGAAGTCCTCGAAGGAGGCTCTACGATGGGCATAGCCGAGAGATCAAACCGCCCGTTCGGATCCTACCCCGGAGGGATGCCAGCCGGTCTGCCCATCACGCTGCCTACTGCGAAGGACCTGACGGACTTCTGTCGCAGGTCGAAGATCCAGGAGCTCGGTATCTTCGGTCATGTCTTCGACGCCGACTTCGCTGATGATGCGACGGTCGAAATCCTCATTCACTTCCGCCAGGGACAGTTCGTCTTGCCGGAGCTGAGCCGCCTGGAAATGGCCCTCGGCGGGATGTTCGAGCGCAGTGTCAAGGTCGTCGAGCGGGCCCAGGTCGATGCAAGTTTCAACCCGATCTTGCGCCAGCGCCTTACGAAGTCGCTCAAACTCCTCTACCGCGAGCTCTAACTCTCCCCCTCTGACTTGCGTGCTCGTCTACGCTCGTGGACGCTTCACGGGTGAAGCTCTTCCGCCTCCGCCAGGAGCCCTTCCACCGACCAGAAGCTCCCGCGACCGTCACGCTCGACCCGATTGGCTACGTTCACAACGAGGTCACGAAACCGATGCCGCGTGGCTGGGAAGAGGTGGAAAGCCAGATCGAGTTGCGCCCTGAGCATCGCGACAGGGCTTTCGGCATCGAAGGCTACAGTCACCTGATCGTCGTCTTCTACATGGACCTGGCGGCCGGTGCTCCCGACTTCCCCAAACAAGTGACGCTCCAGAGCGGTAATGCCTACGGCATCCTTGCGACGCGCAGCCAGCTGCGCCCCAACCACCTCGGAGTGTCCGTGGTCCCACTCACCGGCGTTGAGCGACGGGGCAAAGCCGTGGTTCTTCGCGTCCGCGGGCTCGATGCAATCGATGGGACGCCCGTCCTTGATATCAAGCCCTACCTCCCCGAATACGATTCCGTCCCGGGCGCGATCCTGCCCTCCGGCTCGTAGCGCAGACAGCAAAAAGGGAGGCCGGTTGCCCGGCCTCCCTTTTCAACGCTCCGAAGAGCGAAATGTCTACATGCGCTCGACGATCGTCGTGATGCCCATGCCAGCACCGATGCACTGGGTGCCGAGACCGTAGCGAAGGTTGCTGCGGCGAAGCTCATGAGCGACGGCGATGACGAGGCGGGTGCCCGTGGCGCCCAGAGGGTGACCAAGGGCAAGCGAGCCACCGTTGACGTTCACCTTCTCGATCGGGATCCCGAGATCCTTGCACGAGGGGATGACCTGGGCCGCGAAGGCCTCGTTGAATTCGACGCGGTCGATCTGGTCGGCGGTGAGGCCAGCCATCTTGAGCGCCTTCTTCGTCGAAGGAATCGGGCCGAGGCCCATGACCTGCGGCTTCACGCCGGCAACGCCGTAGCCGACGATGCGGGCGAGGGGCTCGAGGCCGAGGCGCAGCGCCATCTCTTCGCTCATGAGGAGCGCAGCGGCGACACCGTCATTCGTCGGGCACGCATTGGCCGACGTGATGCGAAGGTCCTGGCCCATCGGGCTGACAATTCCCTTGACCGGCGGGAGCTGGCTCACCGTCTCGATGTTCGTGCCGGGGCGGATGCTCTCGTCACGATCGAAGACGATCGTCTTGCCCTTCGATGCCTCAACCCAGTTTCCTTCCTGGTCGAACACTGGATCTTCGACTTCGAGAGGAATGATTTCGGCCTTGTAGGCGCCAGCGGCATAGCCTGCAACCGCCTTGCGGTGGCTTTCGACTGTGAACTGGTCCATCTCTTCGCGGGTGAGGCCGTAGACCTCAGCAACGTTCTGAGCCGTCTGGACCATCGAGACGACGGGCGAGTAGTCCAGGATCTGGTCCTGGAACGGCACACTGAACGTCTGGAAGTGGTCGGCAGCCATGTTGCGCTGCTCAGCGGTGAGCTCGAGGCGGCGCTTGTTGAACTCGGTGATGCGGGTGGTGGCACGGGCGCCACCGCCGCCCATCGTGCGGCCCATGCGTTCGATACCGATCGCAATTCCACAGTCGCTCGCGCCAACCATGATGGACTGCGCGATGCGGTGGAGGGTCTCCATGCTCGAACCGCACTGGCGGTTGGCATCGTAACCCGACACTTCGTTCGGGAGGCCGGCGAGTTGAGCGACAGTCTTCGCGCCGATGCCGGCAAGTTCCGGGGCACCACCGACGTTGCCGAGGCCGACGTCTTCAATCATTGTGCCCTTGACCTTCGGGTTGCGGGCGAGCAAAGCCCGGATGACTGATGCGCCCGCTTCATCAAGGCGGGTGGCAACGAGCTTGCCGCGGCCGCCGCGGCTGAACGCCGAGCGAGCGCCATCAACGATGACTACATTGCGAAGTTCCATACTTTCCCCTGTTCGGAGGAGCCGACCATGTCACGCTCGGCTTCGCCGTGTGATAGGGCGCAATCATAGGCGTTTCATACGCCTGATGCGAGAGCCGTTTCACAATCGCGTAGGCGACCTCACCGGGCCATCAAAACGGGGTCCCTCGAACCCGTAGATGGCGTTCCGAACTCCCTCCGTGGACCGGCGACGCGGCCTGTTGCACGGCCGCCGACACTCCTCACCTGCACCCTTACTGCCAGGAATCCGGCCACGTGGACCGGAGGTAGTGGGTGTCGATTTCCGGGCCGCTGTCCTGTTGTCGAGGGCGTCGCAGGCGCCTGCGATGGGGTGCGCAGGATCGTGCACCTTCGACTCGCCACCCGAGGGCT
>DATCGT010000070.1:0-2320 GCA_036508775.1 Tepidiformaceae bacterium
CTTCGATGCCCGCGAACTGTTTGCCCACTACGACGCCATCTGCCTGACCGGGGGCGCGACGGTTGGGCGCGACCTTGATGTGCCCGGGCGTGAACTCAAAGGCGTTCACCTCGCGATGGACTACCTCCCGCTCCAGAACCGGCGAGTGTCCGGCGCGGAGGTTCCCGACAGCGAGTTCATTTCGGCGAAGGGCAAGCGCGTCATCATCCTGGGTGGAGGAGATACCGGTGCCGACTGCCTCGGTACTGCCATCCGCCAGGGCGCGAGCGATGTTGCCCAGTACGAGCTTCTTCCGCGTCCGCCAGCCGATCGTCCGCCCGAGAATCCATGGCCGACGTGGCCCAACGTTTATCGCGTGTCGGCGGCACATGAAGAGGGCGGCACGCGCAGCTACAGCATCCTGACGAAGCGCCTCTCCGGCGAAGGTGGGGTCCTCAAGAAGCTGCATGCCGTCCGCGTCGACTTCGTCATGGAGGGCGGCCGGCAGGTCATGAAGGAAGTCCCGGGCAGCGGCTTCGAGGTCGAGGTTGACCTCCTGCTGCTCGCAATGGGCTTCGTCGGTCCCGAACGCGAGGGAATGGTCGAACAGCTCGGTGTGGAACTCACGGAGCGCGGCAACGTGAAGGCCGACGGCCGGAAGATGACCTCCGTACCGGGGGTGTTTACGGCCGGGGACATGACCCGTGGACAGTCACTCATCGTCTGGGCGATAGCCGAGGGCAGGGCCGCCGCACGCGGCATCGACCAGTACCTGATGGGCGAAAGCCTGCTGCCCTCGCCGCAGTAGGGTCCGCAGAGGCCCTCAAAGATTCCTAAACGTCCCGCTGGTAGAAGTACTCCGCCACTGCGCGGAAGGACTCGCGCACATCGGCCCTGAGAACCAGCGGCTCGATGAGCGCATCAGCGGCTCCGGCATGCTCGGCTGCCGCGTCCCGGCACGCCCGGTCGGCTCCCGCCTCGCGCAGCGCAGAGGTGATCGCCTCGATCTCCGCAGGCGTGAGTTCGCCTTCCCGGTCGTAAGCCGCGCTGATCATGCCCGAGACCGCCGGATGGGCGAGCCCGTGCACAATCGGCAGGGTCTTCTTGCGGCGGGCGATGTCATTGTTGTTGGACTTCCCGGTTGCTGAAGGGTCACCCCAGATCCCGAGGTAGTCATCCCACGACTGGAAGGCGAGGCCGACCTCGTTTCCCCACTGGCCGAGAATCGCCGCCTCCTCGGGCGGAGCGCCCGCCAGCAGCGCCCCGATTTCCAGCGGGGCGCCTAGTAGCGCCCCGGTCTTGCCGGAGGCCATGCGCAGGTAGTCGGCCACCGCGACGGCGCCACGAGACTCGAAAGCAAGGTCTTCCCATTGCCCCTGGATCATTCGGGCGATGGCGGTGTTGAGCACCCGGAGGGCCGCCATTCGACGTTCGACGTTCCCACCCGGCGCGGTCAGGGCGGCCACCGCGGTGGTGTAAAGGTGATCCCCAAGGTTGATAGCCTGCCCGTCTCCGAAGATGCGCCAGGCCGTTGGGCGGTGGTGACGCTCCTCATCGCGGTCCTGGACCTCGTCGTGAACGAGCGAGAAGTTGTGGACCAGTTCGATGGCGATCGCCCCGGGCATTGCCACCTCCGGCGCGCCACCGAACTGGTCCGCGGCAAAGAGGCACAGCGCAGGCCGGATCCGCTTCCCCTGATTCTGCGTGGCCGTCCCACGCTCATCCTCCCAGCCCATTACATAACGGGCGGCATGAGTGAGCGGGAACTCGGCGGCACCGATCGCTTCCTGGAGGGCGATTTCGATCGTCGCGAGGTGACGGGTCAGGACCGCTGGCGTTTCCTCGGCGAGTGAGGGCATCGGCTCAGACTCGCGCCAGCGGGGCTTGAGGACTCCTGTCGTCGCCAGCAGCGGCGAGCGCCTGTCGTGCGCGCGCCGCGATTCCGGCCCCGTCGAGAGCGTAGAACGCGCGGAACGTCTTCTGCGGCCCATGGTCAACGATGGCGTCTGGCATCGAAATACATCCGAGGAAGCGATCGGCCAGGCGGTTGTCCGCCAGGCGGTCGAGCACCGCGTCGCCGAACCCACCGGTCCTGACGTTCTCCTCGGCGGTGATGATTCCGCCTGTCTCGGTTGCCAGGCGCAGCAGCAGCGTCTCATCGAGCGGCTTCGCGAAGCGCGCATTCACGACGGTGGCCTCGATGCCCTCGCCCGCCAGGATCTCCGCGGCGGCCATGCACTCCATCACCGGGGCCCCGAAGCCCACCAGTGAAACATCCTTGCCCCGGCGCAGCACTTCCGCCTCGCCAACAGGAATCGTCTGCATGGGGAGATCAGTTGGC
>DATCGT010000071.1:0-5603 GCA_036508775.1 Tepidiformaceae bacterium
GTGGCTTTCGCTTCCTTGATCTCGGGGGGAGCGGTCACGGAGTTGGCTCCGCCGCAACCCGCGATGAGGATCGAGAAGGCCAGCAGCGCGAGAAGCGGGTTGCGCATCACACCTCAAATACGACGCCGAGCCGCGACTGTATTGCTGACATCCACGCGACACGCACGGCAGGTTGGTCGATGATGCAGTCGGTGCGCAAGCTTCGTCATCTCATCCCTGAACCGAGCATTGCCGTGGCACGTGAGGATAGCTCCTCGACCGAAACCTTCGCGAAAGACCGGCCAATCATCGAACGCAAGATGAAAGCTGACGGCAGCATTCGCGAGTACGAGTGCACGCTGGTTCACGCGCGGCGGGGGCTCGTCGTCGTCGAGTTCGTCATGGCGAAGGGTGGCGCGATCTACGGAACGCCGATCGAGATTCCACCGGGCTCGGTCTCGCATGGCTTCTTCTGGTCCCGGCGACCTTACAACCTGTACCGGATGCGCGACCCCGGGGGGGCGATCCTTGCCCACCGGCTGGACGCGGTCGCGGATGTCAGGTTTGGCGACGGGTTGGTTTCATACCGCGACCTGATCCTCGACTGGTGGGTGACCGCGGATGACGTGCTGATCGAAGAAGACCGGGACGAGTACGACGCTGCGATCGCCGCGGGCACAATGAGTCCCGCGGACGCCACGGCGGCCAACGGCGCCGCCCGGCAGGTCTTCAGCCGGTATCGGCACATCATCGACGAAGCGGCGGCAATCGAAGCGAAGGTATCGGGCTGACCGGCCGGGCAGGTCTCGCCTCTCCCTGCTGCCCACCCGTACACTGGGGTTCGTGGCCGCAGGCCGCAATCCATCTCACCGAGGACCATCATGACCAGCGCACAGGCTCGCAAGGAACTACCCCCTGCCTACGAGCCCGCCTCGGTAGAGAGCCGCATTTACGCCTTCTGGGAGCAGGGCGGGTACTTCAAGCCCCGCATTGACCCGGCACTGAAGCCCTACAGCATCATCATGCCGCCACCCAACGTCACCGGTGAGCTGCACCTCGGCCACGGCCTCGAAGACGCGATCACCGACGCGCTGGTGCGCTGGCACCGGATGAGCGGCACTCCGACGCTCTGGGTGCCCGGTGAGGACCATGCAGGCATCGCGACCCAGAACGTGATCGAGCGGGAGCTCGGCAAGGAAGGCCTGACCCGCCAGGACCTTGGGCGCGAAGCGTTCGTCGAACGCACCTGGATGTGGGTGCGCAAGTACCGCGGTCGCATCGCCGAACAGCACGCCCGCCTCGGCGCCAGCGCAGACTGGTCTCGGAATGTCTTCACGCTCGATCCGAAGGTCGTCAGGGCAGTTCGCACGACCTTCGTGGACCTCTACAACGACGGGCTGATCTACCGCGGCCTTCGCATGATCAACTGGTGCCCGCGCTGCGAGACCGCGCTCAGCGACCTCGAAGTCGACTACGAAGACACGGCAGCGAACCTCTGGTACATCCGCTATCCGATGGTCGGTGAGGGAGGAATGCCCCTGCCCGACTACGTCGTGGTCGCCACCACCCGGCCCGAGACGATGGTCGGGGACACAGCCGTCGCGGTGAATCCGACCGACGACCGCTACGAAGAGAAGGTCGGTCGGATGCTCCTCCTGCCGCTCATCGGGCGAGAGATCCCGATCGTTGCCGACGACGTGGTGAAGCTCGGATTCGGCACGGGCGCGGTGAAGGTCACCCCGGGCCACGACCCGAATGACTGGGACATCGGCCAGCGCCACGACCTCCCGGTCATCGTCGCCATCGATCGCCAGGCCAACATGAACGAGGAAGCCGGGCCATACGCGGGGATGTCGGTCGATGATGCCCGCGCCGCGATCGTTCGCGATCTCCAGGAGGGCGGCTTCCTGGACCACATCGAGGACTACACGCACAGCGTCGGCCACTGCAGCCGCTGCAAGACGGTCGTGCAGCCGATCCCCAGCGAGCAGTGGTGGATCGACGTCCGCAAGGAATACGAGCCCGGCCGTTCGGTCGCCGGGGCTGCCGCCGCCGCCGTCCGCGAAGGCCGGATCCGGATCGTTCCCCAGCGCTTTGAGAAGGTTTATCTGAACTGGATGGACAACATCCGCGACTGGTGCATCAGCCGGCAGCTCTGGTGGGGCCACCAGATCCCTGTCTGGTACTGCGAAAACCACCACACCACCGTCGCCGTCGAAGACCCGCCTTCGTGCCCGCAATGCGGTGCAGCAGTCCGCCAGGATGAAGACGTCCTCGATACGTGGTTCTCGTCGGGGCTGGCGCCCCACGCAGACTTCGGCTGGCCCGAAGACACGGACGACCTCCGCTACTTCTACCCGACCACAGACATGCAGATGGGCTACGACATCATGTTCTTCTGGTGCGCCCGGATGATCATGTTTGCGCTCTACAACATGCGCGGCCAGGGCCCCGAGGGAGAGGTCCCCTTCCGCACCGTCCTCTTCCACGGTCTGATCCGCGACTCACACGGCGAGAAGATGACGAAGTCTCGTGGGAACGTCGTCGATCCCCTAGTCAGCGTGCAGCAGTTCGGCGCCGACGCATTCCGCCTGGCCGTCCTGAGCGGAGCCGCCATGGGCGCGGACCAGAAGTACAGCGACGACCGCCTTGTTGCCGCGCGGAACTTCGCGAACAAGCTCTGGAACACGGCCCGCTTCGTCCTCTTGAAAGTCGGCGATCGCAAGGTCCGGCGACCGAACCCCGCCGACAGCTACGCCCTCGAAGATCGCTGGATCCTCTCCCGGCTCGAACAGCTCGAACTCGACGTCGACTCGATGTTGAACGCCTACCAGCTTGGCGAAGCAGCTCGTTCGATCGAGGACTTCCTCTGGAGCGAGTTCTGCGACTGGTACATCGAGATGGCGAAAGTCCGCCTCACTGCCGGCGATGAACGGCCGCTATCGATCCTGGTGAACGTTCTCGACCGCGGCCTCCGCCTGCTCCACCCCTTCATGCCCTTCGTCACCGAGGAACTCTGGCAGACCCTCCGCGAACACATCAACGACGAGGTCGCGCCGGCACTCATCGTCGCGTGGTTCCCGAAGAGCGGCGCAGCCTGGAAGGACGCACCCGCAGAGGCAGCAATGGAGCACGTGATCGAGGTCAACCGCGCCATCCGGAACATTCGCACCGAGAAGAAGATGCCCGCTGGTCTGCGTCCGGTCGTCTACCTTCGCACCGACGGTCGTTTCGCCGCACTCTCGGAGACGCTCCCCGCCACCGAATTCACCTCTCGCGTCGAGCTGAAGCTGCTCGGCAGCGCGGAGCCCCTCCCTCAGGGCGAGTTTGGCTTTGCCCGAGTCGCCGACACAGAGGTCGCGGTGACCCTGCCCACGGTCGATACGGCCGCCGAGCGGGTCCGCCTCCAGAAGGAACTCGACGATTCGGCCGCCCATGCTTCCCGTCTCGAGAAGCAGCTTGCGAACGAGCAGTTCCGGGCGAAGGCGCCGGCATCGGTCATCGCCGGGATGGAGCAGACCCTTGCCGAGACGCGGTCACGCGTCGCCGGGCTTGAGGACCGGCTGGGTCAGCTTTAGGTCTTTGGCTCGCTTCGTAGGTCGCCGGGACTAACGGTAGCGCGTCTCGTCCAGGGTCAGGTACATGAAGTCCCGCGTCTGGGTCTTCAGGAAGCGCGACGGCGAGTCGGTCATGCTGTCCATGAATTTCTGTGCCTGTACCGTGCCGTCCGGCTGCGGGAAGAAGTCGCTGATCAGGACGTATGGTGTGTTGATGTCGAGCTGCATGGCCGTATAGGCACCCGCCGCCCAGAGCGCCTTCGCCAGCGATGCGGCGCTGAGTGAGTTGCCCGCCGCGATCAGCAGGTTGCCATCCTTCGTCACGCCCACCGCCGACCGCCACGTGATGAAGTCCGCGGAGTTCACCTGGACGTAGCCCCAGGTGTCGTTGCCTTCATTGACGCGCGGGCTGATTTCGCCATGGTCGACGAGCAAGACTGCGTTCTGGCGAACCGCGACCGTGTTGTCATCGCGGACGAAGTCTCGCCCGTATTCACCAATCTTGACCGTCCCATCAGCCATCACAGCAATTGAAGCCAGGCCGTTTCGCAGTGGGACCACCTCGCGGCCATCGCAGTACATGCCGTAATAGCCGTGTTCGCCTTTGAAGCCGCCGTTCCATGCCGCCACCAGCAGGCTCTGCTTGTCGGCCGGGATGACTCCGAGGCCCTTCACCCCGCGGTACCCGCCGGGGTCTTCGGTGCCGGCCACCATGTTCAGGCGAACACGCCGCGAATCGACGAGCAGGACGCCAACCATCGAATACGGTCGCGTCTTGTCAGGTCGGATGAACGTCTTCGCCATCAGCATGTCCGTCGGTGACGTCCGCGGGAGGCCACTCGTCGTCCAGACGCCCTCGCCTGCCTGGAGACTGTCGCTCACCTGGGTTGTCGGGGGCAGCTGCAAGGGGGTTGGCCCCATCGTATCGGCAGTCAGGATCGCCTGCGTTGCTGGCACGCCGCTGTTGGCAAAGTAGACAACCGTTCGGGGAGCGGGCTTCTTCACGAAGCTTACGGTCACGTCTTCGGCTTTGAACGGGTTGGTACTGCCGCCGAACACGCGATACTTCAGCTGATCCATATGGTCCTGGAAGGCGAAGTAGGATCGTTCAATCTTCGCGGTGTTCTCATCGCCGATGATGTTGCGACTCGTGTCGGCGAAGCGAGGGGTGATCTTGTCTTTCTGCGAGTAGACGCCGCCAAGCATCACGAAGAGCGTGATGGCGATTCCGAGGGCGATCCGTTTCCGGGTGATCCGGCGGTGAGCCCGGGCCGGCAGCAGCTCGGTGGCTTCATCTTCCTCGGGGTCTTCTTTAGGTGGGGCATCGCCGAGATTCGGGTCTTGTGCGTCGAGTTCGACAGCTTCGTCTGCGTCTGTAGCTGCGAGTTCGGGGGCGGCTTCGGTGTCGGTTTCTGGTTCGGCCGTACCGACAACGGTGCGGCTCACACGATCGGCAGCCCGGACCGCACCCCTTCTTCCGGAACCCGTCTTTTCCGTAAGGTCCTGCGCCCGAGCCCCAATGAGGAATTCCGGCCTGCGGAAGGTCAATCTACGAAGCACTTCTGACAGCCAAGGATACCAGTTCGTCTCCAAGGCGGGAGTCGGCGCCTAAGTACCTTTCCGTATTCCGCCAAAGTTCTCACAGTTCGGGGCTGGCGGCCCTTGCCGTCGAGGACTCTCCCTGTGCAGTTCCCATGGTCAAGGGTTGGGCAAGGGAGTTGGGCAAGGGAGACCTGTACAACTGAGCCATCTGTGTGGACTATGGATATATAGTCGATAATTGGAGTGGAGTCGGTAAACGAGGAGGGATAGCACCATGAGCGGTATCTTCTACGACCCGTCAGCCCGCTGCCTCCGGGCTATGGATGCAGCTGCGCCCCGTGACTGGCCCCTGGTAACGCACAATCTCGATGCCAGCATCAATCTCTGTCGCCGCATCCTCCGCGAATGGCTTTCGCCCGAAGAAGTCAGCCATATCGATTGGTCAACGCTCGATCGAGGCATCGCCTGACCGCGTCTTCGTTACAATCACCGTAGTGGAACTCCCGGAAATCACGACCTTGCTCG
>DATCGT010000072.1:0-4322 GCA_036508775.1 Tepidiformaceae bacterium
TGGCGATGCGCCTCGAGCCCGGCCGTGTCGATCAGGTCCTCGCCATCAGGCCGCAATGCCCAGGCCAGCTGGCCCTGCCGTCCCGCCAGCCCCGAATCGACCAGCGCATGCACGGCCGCGTTGATCCCCGGCTCGTCGTCTGTCTCCATCAGCTCCCGGATGTGCGTCCTACCCGGCCCGAACCCCGCGAGCGTCCGGTAGACCCTGACCACCGTCTCCGGCTCCGGGTGGGAGAGTTCGATGAAGTACTCGCGCAGCGACCGGTCGCGGGGCGAGTAGTAAAGCGTGCAGTCGGCGGGTGCGCCGTCGCGTCCTCCGCGCCCGGCCTCCTGGTAGTACGACTCCAGCGAATCGGGCAGGTCGTGGTGCAGGACCATCCGCACGTCCGGCTTGTCGATCCCCATCCCGAACGCGTTCGTTGCGACGATGATCCGCAGACTGTCGCGCGCGAACGCGTCCTGGATCCGCTTGCGGTCCGAGTCTTCCATCCCCGCGTGGTAGCGCGCGCACTTGATCCGTTGGCGCTGCAGGTAGTCCGTCAGGTCTTCGACGTGCTTCCGCGTCCCGCAGTAGACAATCGCCGACTCGTCCTTCAGCTCCTTGAGCTTCTCGGCGATGCGCTCCGCCTTCTCCTTCTGGTTCTTCACCCGCACGACGTCGAAGCGCAGGTTCGGCCGGTCGAAGCCCGCGACGTGGATCACCGGGTCGCGCAGCGCGAGCCGTTCGACCACGTCCGCCCGCACGAGCGGATCGGCGGTAGCCGTCAGCGCCAGGATCGGCGGGTTGCCGAGCCGGGGCCGTACACCCCCGAGGTCGCGATAGCTGGGCCGGAAGTCGTGCCCCCACTGCGAGATGCAGTGCGCTTCGTCGACCGCAAGGAGCACGATCTTCGTCCCCCGCAGCGCCGACATGAAGGCGCCGTCCCCAAACCGTTCGGGCGCCACGTAGAGCAGCCGGATCTCGCCGCGACGGGCCGCCGCCACGATCTCGGCCTGTTCCTCCCGCGGAATCGTCGAGTTCACGGCCGCCGCCGCCACGCCCGACTGGGTCAGCGCGTCGACCTGGTCCTTCATCAGGGCCAGTAGAGGCGAAACCACGATCGTCAGACCCTCGTCCGCGAGCAACGCGGGAATCTGGAAGCAGAGGCTTTTGCCCCCGCCCGTCGGCATCACGGCGAGCGTGTCGCGCCCGGCCAGCGCCGCCGAGATCACCTCGGGCTGCCCCGGCCGGAACTCCGGGTACCCGAAGACCTCGCGCAGCAATTTCCGCGCGGGCGCCAGGGCCCGCGGATCCGGTACGGGTGGTGCGCTGGGAGCCGTCACGACGGCCAGTCTAGAACAAATGAGCGAACCGGGGAAGCTTCGCTACCGCCCCGCCGCCGGTACCCCATCCGCGAAGAACGCTGACTTCACCTCTTCGCTGAGCGGCACGTTCTGCACGTAAGCCCGCTGCAACTGCTCCCAGTACTGCCGGTACGTCGCGCGGTCGTGCAGGTTTCCTTCGTGCTGGATCGGGCCCCAGTCCGCGGCATAGGCCTTGAGGATGATGGCCTCGGCCAGGGCAATCTCCGGGAGCGCCGGCGACATCGCCCGCGTGATCGGCTCGATCTGCGCCGGGTGGATCGACCACTGGCGCATGAACCCAAATTCCTGCCGCGCCCTCTGGGCGTCGTTGAAGATGAAGTCCTGGTCGCGCAGTTCAAGCGTCACGTTGTGAGCCGGGACGAGGTTGTTCGCGAGCGCCGCCGCCACCATCTCCGCCTTGGCCCGCCGCAGGAGCGCATGGTCGAACTGCAGCGGCGAACGCATCGCCGCCGATGGGATCGCCCCGTGGTGGTCGCTGACGAAGTCCATGAGGCCGAAGTCAAGGAGCTGCACCCCCGGCGTCTCGGCAATCTCCCAGACCATGTGCAGGGATGCCTGCGTCTCGATGAGCGCATGGATCGGGATCGGCTGGCTCGCCCCGCCCTTCGACGCCCGGTCCTGCACCCGGTCGACCATCTCACGGAACTCCGCGAGCTTCATCGTCTTCGGGATCGTGACGTAGGCAATATTGACCGCGGCGCCCCCGACGATGATGTCGACGTCCTGCTGCCAGTGGTCGTGGCTGTGGTCGTGGATCCGGACGCCCGCCATTTTGTGCTTGTTCAGCGGGCTGTTCTGCAGCCGGACGACCATCGCGCAGTGCTCGGTCTCGGCGCCCGTGGGCGCGCCATCCTCGCAGTCCATCGTGATGTCGAAGACGCCGCCCATCTGGTCCTGCAGCTGAAACGCCTTCGAGATGCGCTCTTCCGTGCCCGCAAAGTGCTCGCAACCCGGGAGGATGGGGATCGATTTCTCGCCTCCGAAGAGGACTTCGCGCGGATGTCGTGGCATGGCTTCGTCCGGTTGGAATTTCGGGCCCCGTGGCGGAGCGCACCGATAAGAAATCCAGTATGTCGGAATCCCACGGCCGATACCATCGTTGCGCGCGTCCGCTACGCTATGCCCGCACTCACACCACACGGAGGCACCATGGCCGACCTTTCCGGGAAAGTCGTTCTCATCACCGGCGCAGGCTCGGGGATCGGCCGCGCTTCCGCCCTCCGCATGGCCTCCGACGGTGCCGCCGTCATGTGCGCGGACCTCGACGAACAGGGCGCGCAGGACACCGCCTCGCAGGTGGCCGAGCACGGTGGCCGGTCGGCCGCGATGAAGCTGGACGTCTCCTCCGAGGACGATGTCAAAGAAGCCCTCCAGTTAACCATCCGCGAACTCGGCGGTCTGAACGTCATCCACAACAACGCCGGCGTTGGCGGCGGCTTCGGCTGGGACCGGACGATCGCAATCAACCTCTCCGGCGTCTACTACGGCCTCCTCCACGGGGCGGCCCTCCTCGCGGAAAGGGGCGGCGGTGCGATCGTCAACACGGCGTCCGTCGCCGGGCTCGTGGGACTGACCGGCCTCCAGGCCGCGAACGCACCCGTGACCGATGGCGCCGGTGCCTACGTCGCCGCCAAGCATGGGGTGGTCGGGCTGACGAAGCAGTTCGCGATCACCTACGCGCAGCACGGCGTACGCGTCAACGCCATCGCGCCCGGCTATATCTACACCGCCATGATCAAGGGGATGACCGCCGCGCCCCAGGGCGAACGCTTCCTCGCCTCGCTCCACCCGATGAACCGCCTGGGCACCGCTGAGGAGGTCGCAGCAGCAGCCTCGTTCCTCGCTAGCGATGACGCCTCGTTCATCACTGGCATAACACTCCCGGTCGACGGGGGCTATTCAGCCCGCTGACGAATCCCAGGCGCCAATCCGCTCGCGGAATCCAGCCCGGATCGCCTCCGCGGCGCCGGGCGGCGCGAGTTCTCCGAAGAACGCCAGGCGTGCCTCGAGGTACTCCCTGGCCGCTTCGCTCCCGGTTACGTCGTCGCTGTCGGCAGCCTCGTGAAAGATCGCATCCGCCATGTCGGCTGGTCGCGCTGCGATGAGCGCCGCCGCCGAGGCCGGTGTCAGCTCAGGAAGCGGGACAGCAAGCATGCGTGCGATCTGCACCAGCCGCATGTCCCCGGGCATCTGGCTTACTGCTGTGGGGTGGCTTCGCGCGGCTTGATCTTGTTGTAGCAGCTGCTGCAGTACACCGGCCGCTCACCGCGAGGCACGAACGGGACCTCGGTCATCTGACCGCAGTCAGCGCAGGCCGCCGGGTGCATCTGGCGCGGCGTCTTTCCGCCGAAGCTGGCGAAATTGCCGTAGCGGACGTAGCCATCGTTCTGTTCGAGCGTGCTCTGGCTCGCCCGGCGTGCCGAGCGGCACGAGGTGCAGCGCGTGGGCTCATTCATCAAGCCCTTGTTCGCGTAGAACTCCTGCTCGCCACCTGTGAAGGTGAAACTATTGCCGCAGTCGCGGCAGACTATCTGCTTGTCAGCAAAGGCCAAGGGAAAGGGACTCCTGTATCCGCGCACCGCGCGGGTCTGTATCCAGTGTAGCAGGTCGGAAAAGGCGGCTGGTCCACGGGGGTGCGGTTCATATTTTTGCGTGGCTAGCCCGCCCAGAGGCTGACAGCCTCGTCAGCGGTGCTATTCGGGCCGCTCCGAGTCTCTTCGGTGTTCCTATCTGGACGCCGGCCAAACACCTTCGACCCACCGGCGACGCTGCGTCGCGCCCTCGGGCGAACTCATGGATCGCTTATGTCTTGCACGCAAAAAGTGAACCGCACCCCCTGATCACGGTCACGTTGATGGCGCCCTGTTACACTGATCTGCCATGACGACCGCGACTTCGCTGATCCGTGAACGCGCCGCGGCGGCCCGCGCCGCTTCGAAAAAGCTCGCTGGTGTTTCC
>DATCGT010000073.1:0-3687 GCA_036508775.1 Tepidiformaceae bacterium
GCCGTCGCTGCGCACGACCCCGATACCCAGGCGCTCTGGTCGGAGCGCTTCTACGACCTGCTCGACGGCTTCAAGTACGTGCCCGGCGGCCGGATTATCGCCGCGATGGGCACCGGCGTCGGCGTGACCGCCCAGAACTGCTACGTCATTCCCAGCCCCGACGACAGCCGCGACGGGATCATGGATTCCCTGCGCGAATGGGTCGAGATCCAGAGCAAGGGCGGCGGCGTCGGCATCAACATGTCCTCCCTCCGGCCCCGCAACGACCCTGTCAAAGGCGTCAACGGCACGAGTTCCGGGCCGGTGAACTGGGCCCAGCCGTTCGCCTTCATCTCCAAGTCGGTGATCATTCAGGGGGGCAGCCGTCGAGGCGCCGCCATGATCATGCTCGACTGCGACCACCCCGACATCTTCGAATTCATCCACGCCAAGGAGACGGCCGGCGTCCTCGAAGGCGCCAACATCTCCGTCTGCCTCAGCGACTCCTTCATGGAAGCGTTCAAGGCCGGTGGCGACTGGGACCTCAAGTTCAACGGCAAGGTCTACCGCACCGTGAAGGCACAGGCCCTCTGGGACGAGATCTGCGAGGCCGCATGGCGCAGCGCTGAGCCGGGCATCTACTTCATGGAGCGCGCCAACAAGGAAGCCAACTCCGGCTACTTCGAAACGCTCATCTCCACGAACCCCTGCGGCGAACAACCGCTCGGCCCTTACGGTGCCTGCCTCCTTGGCGCCTTCAACCTTGACGCCTTCATGCGCGAGAACTCGAACGGCGAGTGGAGCTTCGACTTCGACGAACTGAAGCGCGTCGTCCCCTATTCCGTCCGCTTCAACGACAACGTTGTCGACCTCAGCCATTACCCGATTCAGCAGTGCGAAGACAGCCAGCAGCGCATCCGCCGCATGGGCATCGGTGTCATGGGGCTCGCCGACTGCATGCTCAAGCTCAAGGTTCGCTACGGCGGGCCCGAGTCGGTCACGTTCACCGAGGACGTCTTCCGCACGATCCGCGACGCGGCCTACGCCGCCAGCGTCGAGCTGGCCAAGGAGCGCGGCCCGTTCCCGGCCTTCACCACCGAGTACCTGCGGCGCCCGTTCATCCAGCGCCTGCCCTACGACATCCAGCAGGGCATCGCCGACCACGGCATCCGCAACTGCTACCTCCTGACCCAGGCCCCGACCGGCACGACCTCGCTCCTGGCGAACGTGAACGGCGGCCTTGAGCCCTACTTCGACTTCGACTACCTCCGCAGCGACCGCACCGGTGACTACAGCGTCACCTCGATGTGGGCGGAGATGTACGCCCGCCCGGACCGCCCCGAATGGCTCGTCTGCTCGAACGACGTCACCCCCGAGGGCCACGTCCTCGTTCAGGCCGCCGCCCAGCGCTACAACGACTCGTCGATCTCGAAGACGGTGAATGCGCCCAGCACGCACACCGTCGAAGACGTCAAGAACGTCTACATGATGGCCTACGACCAGGGCCTCAAGTCGATCTCCTACTACCGCGACCAGTCGCGCAGCGAGCAGGTCCTCTATCACAAGGACACGGCCGGCGGCGAAAACGACGCGAAGTCCGCGATCGCCGCCGCTGAGGCACTCCTCAACAAGCACGCCGGCCCGACCCGCCGCCGCCTGCCCGACGAGCGCGCCGCGATCACCCACAAGTTCCGTGTCGGCGAGCAAGAGGGCTACGTCACCGTAGGCCTCTTCGAAGACGGCACGCCCGGCGAAGTCTTCGTCAACGTCAGCAAGCAGGGCTCCACCGTCGGCGGCCTCATGGACACCGTCGCGATGCTCACCAGCTTCTCGCTCCAGTACGGCGTCCCGCTCTCCGACCTGGCGAACAAGATGAAGAACTCCCGCTTCGAGCCCAGCGGCCCGACCGGCAACAAGGACATCCCGATCGCCACGAGCATCGTCGATTATGTCTTCCGCTGGCTTGAACTGAAGTTCGACCGCCCTCGCTCGGCGGTCCAGCCCACCCTGATCCCGGCGGAACAAGTGGTCGACAGCACGGCAATCGATAACCCGCTCCTGAGCGGCCACGAAAAGGCCGTCCCCAGCGGCATCGGCTGCCCGGAGTGCGGCGCGGTCCTGCTCTACACCGAAGGCTGCCTCATCTGCCGCAACTGCTTTTACAACAAGTGCGGCTGAGAGCGAACATGCTTTCGTCAGCGAGTTGCTGATTTAGCCTGGTCGTACGAGATGCGTTCCCCCTCGCCCGTCGCAACGGGAGAGGGCAGGGGGTGAGGGCACACCGATGGACGCTGGCCTGCGCTTCGAAGACTGGTTCGACCGGCATGTCGAGGTGGTCATCGATCGCCCCCTCGGAAGCCGCCATCCGCGGGATCCGGAGATGGTGTACGAGCTGAATTACGGCGAGGTCCCCGGGACGATTGCTCCCGACGGCGAGCCAATCGACGTCTACGTCCTCGGCGCCGACGGGCCGCTGGAGCGATGTACCGGCCGGGTGATCGCCGTTATCCGCCGTCGTGACGACGTCGAAGACAAGCTCGTTATCTCCCTGTCCGGCACATGGAACCGGGACTCAATCGCGGCGGCAACGGCGTTTCAGGAACAGTGGTTCGACTCCTGGGTCGAGATGCCGGAATAGGAGCGCCGCCGACCGTGACCGATCCAAAACAGCGTTTCCGAGTCGCCCTCGCCGTGCACGTCTTCCTCCGGCGCGGCGACGACATCCTCATGCTCCGCCGCGCCAACACCGGCTACGCCGACGGCCTCCTCTCCGTGCCCGCCGGACACCTGGACGGCGGCGAAAGCGTGATCGCAGCCGCAATCCGTGAAACCGCCGAAGAGGTCGGCATCGAGCTCGCGCCCGGGGATGTCCGTGTCGTCGGTGTCATGCACCGCCGGGAAGAGGAGGAGCGAGTCGACTTCTTCGTCGCCGCGACGGGCTGGCGCGGGGAAATCGTGAACAACGAGCCCCACAAGTGTGCCGAACTCCTCTGGGCGCCGCTCTCAACCCCTCCCCCGGACACCGTCCCCTACGTCCGCGAGGCCATCAGCGCCTACAGCACAGGCAACTGGTTCTCCACCTTCGGCTGGACCTGACCCTGTCCGCGGTCGAGGTCGTAGCCGTGGCCGGCTCTGGCCACTGGAGGGGTCTCGGTCGATCGACCGACGGCATCCAGCGCTGGTAAGGCAATCGGGCCACGCGCGAAGCAAGTGGCCCCATCAGTCTCCCTTCTCACCGACCCCGCCTGTAGCAGCCGCCTCCTAACTGATACCGTACGTTCGTGGGCTTCTACTACGGATCCAGCAAACCGCCCGAAGAAGAGCCGCCCGGCGGCTTCAAGGAAATGCTGCTCATCATCTGGGTGGTGTTCCGGACGCTCGCTCTCCCGCTCGGGTTCCTCTTCGGCGGGATGGGCTACCTGGTCCTCCTCTTCGTCCTCTTCGCGATAAACCCGTTTCTCGGACTGGGCGGCATCCTGCTTCTCGTCGGTGCACTCGTCGCCCGGGGCGTCTGGGAAGCGAAGCACCCCCCCGACCTGCGATGACGATCGCCGGGCAACCTTCGTCCATCGCCAGCCGCATGGAGGCTATCCGCGCGCGCATTCGCGCCGCCTGCGAACGCGCGGACCGCGACCCCGCCTCCGTCACGCTGGTGGCCGTCTCGAAGACACAGCCTGCCTCGGCAGTTCTTGAGGCATGGCGCAACGG
>DATCGT010000074.1:0-2955 GCA_036508775.1 Tepidiformaceae bacterium
CCCGGGCGACGGCCAGCCGTTGTTGCTCGCCGCCGCTCATCCCTCCTGGCCGCCGCCCGGCGAGGTGACTCAGTTCGAGGAGGTCAAGCAGCCGCGTGGAGCGTTCGCGCGCCCGGTCGCCGCTGACGCCGGCGATGTTCATTGCGATCTCG
This sequence comes from Tepidiformaceae bacterium, assembly GCA_036508775.1. GTDB lineage: Bacteria > Chloroflexota > Dehalococcoidia > Tepidiformales > Tepidiformaceae > JBGPOS01. The sequence continues at coordinate 153 of DATCGT010000074.1, forward strand.
ATGTTCTCGCGCGCCGAGAGGGGAGAGAGGAGGTTGAAGGACTGGAATACGAAGCCGATGTGATGGCGCCTGAAGGCTGCGAGCTTTGATTGTGAGAGGCCGGTCAACTGAGTCCCCATAAGGGAAACGGTGCCGGACGAAGGGCTCAGAAGGCACCCTGCGAGCGAAAGAAGCGTGGTTTTCCCACTGCCGGAAGGACCGACGACGGCAACGATCTCTCCGGTCGAGATGACGAGGTCCACGTTGCGAACAGCCGAGACTGCCGAGCGACCCTCACCGTAGATGCGGGACACATTCCTCATCTCGAGGAGCGGAGAACGGGGGGCGTTCACCGGTGGAACACCACGAGTGGGTCGACGCGCAGGATGCGGGCGATGGGCACTATCGCGCCGACGAGGCTCATCACCATCACTGCAATGAACGCTCGAGTGGCATTGAAGAGGGTGATACCGACCCCGATGTCCGGCACGAAGTGGGTCACAATCGGACCGGCGGCGCGCGTAGCGGCGAATCCCAGGAGATATCCCGTGAGACAAAGAACGATCGCTTCGGTCGCAACGGTCCGGAACATGTAGGTGTCAGAGGCACCGATTGCTTTGAGCACTCCGAAATCGCGGAGCCTTTCGGCGGTGGTCGTGTACATCGTCAGGCCGACAATCGCGATTCCGACCAGGAACCCGGCAGTGGACATAACATCAATCGGCGAAACGAACAGGGCGCCGATCAGGCTGCGGTCGTTTTCACGCAGGTCAGATCGGGTGAGCGCCGAAATGCCCGGGACCGCGGCGGAGACGGCGGACGCGAAGGCCGGTGCCGACACTCCTGGCTTCAGGCGCAGGAGGACGAAGTTGACGCGGTCAGTTGAGCCCGTGAGCGCCTGGAGAGCCTCCCTTCGCAGGAAGACGATCTTGCCGGCAATCGCGGAGGTGCCGGATGAGGTACCCACAACCCGGAATGGTTGGTTCGCGATCCGGATGGTGCTCCCGACGCTCACGCCCAGCTCAGCGGCGAGGTCGGAGTCGACGACGGCTTCGTCGGCGGCGGTGACATCGCGGCCGGATTTCAGTTGCCACGGTCCCCCCAGCCCCTCGGGGCCGTAGCCGATCGCTGCGGCGGGGAGGTCATGGGTTGTAGAGACGATCACGTTGAACCGCAGAATGCCGGCCGCGGCGGCCACCCCCTCGCAGGCGGCCAGTTCAGGGACGACGCTCTCGGGCAGGAAGGACGCTGCCAGCATCATGTGGGTTACGCCTTCGTGTGCAACGAACACGTCGGCGCCCGAATGGTCGATATATGTGGTGGAGCGCGCGACAGTTCCGTCCATGATGCCCCGGAGAATCAGGATCAGGAGGATGGCGAAGCCGATGCCTCCGACGCTAATGACCAGGCGAACGCGATCGTGGAGGAGCGTGCGGGTGGCAAGGGGCACCTGGCCCGGGCGGACCGACACCAGCGGCAGTCTCACGTTCCCAATACAAGGGCCTGGCTTTGCTACTGCCAGCGGCCGAAGGACCACCAGTTACGCGTCCGGCAGACCTTTGTCGCGCGCAAGGGACGGACTTACCCTTGGGCCTGGCTCGGGTCGACCGGCCGGCGCGGAAGGATATTCTTGAGAAATCCACCTGCTGTCAATCTTTCAAACGGGCTGTTGGCCGGGTCGGTTGCCGGTCTCGCGGTCGGCAGCGTGTGCTGGTTAGCCGGCGCGACGGTACTCGCGGACATCATCTGGGGCCTGACGGCGTTCGGGGCGCTGGTCCCGGTGACCGTCGCCGTGATTCGTGACCTCCTGAAGGGCCAGGCCGGTGTAGACGTAATCGCGATCCTGGCCATCGTCGGTGCGCTGCTCTTCGGGGAGTACCTCGCGGGCGCGGTCATTGGGTTGATGCTGGCAACGGGCCGGGTCCTCGAAGAGTACGCGGCGAACCGGGCGGAGCGGGAACTCTCGTCGCTGCTCCAACGGGCCCCTCGCGTCGCTCACCGGTTGCGGGGCAGCGAGGTGGAGGACATCACCGTCGATGACGTCGTGGTGGGCGACAGGCTGATCGTGAAGGAGGGCGACGTTCTGCCCGTGGACGGGGTGGTCACGATTGGCCCGGCGATCCTCGACGAGGCTGCCCTGACGGGGGAGTCACGCCTTGTCGAGCGAGCCGTGGGAGACCATGTCCACAGCGGTACCGCCAACGCGGGGTCCTCGTTCCACATGATGGCGACTACGACTTCGGCCGAGAGCACCTACGCCGGCATCATCCGGATGGTGAGCGCGGCCCGGCAATCGAAAGCGCCGCTCGTTCGCCTGGCAGATCGGTATGCGCAGTTCTTCGTACCCATCACGCTGGTGACCTCGGGCGTCGCCTGGTTCGTCTCGGGTGACCCGGTGCGGGCGCTGGCCGTGCTCGTCGTGGCGACGCCCTGTCCGCTGCTGCTGGCTGCGCCAGTCGCGATCGTATCCGGCGTGTCGCGTGCGGCGAAACGAGGGATCGTCGTCAAAGGGGGGGCGGCGATCGAGACGCTTGCCCGCGGGCGAGCGCTCTATCTCGACAAGACCGGGACGATCACGCTGGGGGCTCCCCGCCTGCAGCGCATCGCGCTGTTCGATCGAGGTGGGGACGTTGCCGACATGCTCCGGATGGCAGGGTCCCTCGACCAGATGTCGTCTCATGTCCTGGCGGCGGCACTGGTGCGGGCCGCTCGCGACCGTGGACTGGAGATGGCGCTCCCCGTCGATGTGACTGAGAAGGCGGGGTTCGGAATCGAGGGCAAGGTCGCGGAGACGCACGTCCGCGTCGGGAACTTCGCCTGGGTC